>JASHYE010000506.1 GCA_030043155.1 Candidatus Acidiferrales bacterium
GTTCGCTCGAAGCGCGTTTTCGCGGTTGATGCAAACAGTTATTTTTCGAGGTCCGGGCCACGGCTGGCGGATGGCGTGGCGATCCTCGCGCACCTGTTTCATCCTGAACTGGCGATCCCGGATATTCCAGAAAGGGCGTTCGGCCTCATTGAGGCAGGCCTAACGAGCTTGCTCGTTGATGGCGCGCTTGCGCCAGCGGGCGTAGAAGATGAGGCCGATGAGCATCACCACGATGCCCATCAGCGAACGTCCGGGGCGCTCCATGAGCGAATTCACCGTCAATGCTAGCGCGCCGAGAATGAAAATAATCGGAAGCACGGGATAGCCCCACGTCTTATACGGACGCGGCAGGTTCGGTTCCTTGCGGCGCAGCACAATCAAACCGGCAGTTTGCGCCGCGTAAAAAATCCAGACGAGAAAAACGTATAGATACGAAAGATCGTCAAACGTTCCCGTCAACGCTAACACCGATGCGAGAATGCCCTGGAAAACGAGCGCGTTCGCGGGAGTGCGAAAGCGCGGGTGCACACCGCGGGCAACCCGAAAGAATAATCCATCGCGCGCCATGGCGTAATCGACCCGCGCGTTCGTCAGAATCGACGAATTCAGGGTGCCCAGCGCGCAGATAATCATCGCAATCGTCAGCCATGTGGCCGAACCTGCGCCTATCGCACGTGCCACCGCGTCGGAAGCAATGTGCAGTGACGTGGCGGCCTGTGAAAATGGCAGCACGTAAAAACACGCGGTACTCATAGCGATGAAAATCCCGCCAACCACGAACACCCCAACAATGAGCGAAAGCGGAATATTGCGTTCGGGATTTTTGATTTCCGAACCAACGAAAGTCAGATTGATCCAGCCGTCGTAAGCCCACAGAGCGCTGGCCACCGCGGTCAGCAGGCCTGCCATGATCCCCATGTGGGCTAGAGATGGACCTGCAGAATGGAAATTCGCGACGGTGCCTTTGCCAAACAGGAAGCCGATGAAAATGATCGCGACCACCGCGGCGATTTTGATGATTGTCAACACCACCTGCACGCCCCCGCCGAGCTTCACCCCGAAATAATTGACAGTCGTGATGAGCGCGATCGCGACCACAGCCAACGGCTGCGCCCACGTAAAACGGAAACTCGAAGGCGCACCTGTAAACAGGGAATGAAAATGGAAAACGTACAGCGGCGTGGCAATCACCGGAAACAGGAAAGCCGCGAACTGCAGCAAGCCGGCGGCGATCGTCGCAATGGATGTCGGCGCGCCAATGATGGAATACGTCCATCCGAACACAAAACCCCAGACGGCACCAAACGCGCGAGTCATGTACGCGTATGTGCCGCCCGCCTCCGGTATCGCAGCTCCAAGTTCAGCGACGGCGAGCGCGCCGAGAAGCGAGAGGATTCCGCCAATGATCCACGCCAGAGTCACCAGCCCGACTGTGCCCGCGGCTTGCGCCATCGAGGCCGGCTTGATGAAAATTCCCGTGCCGATCATCGTGCCCACTACGATGGCCGCGGCGGCCCACGGTCCCAGCCCGCGAATCAGTTCCGGTGATTTTTTGTCAGTTGTGTTCACGTCGATGCTGCCGTTCCAAATTCCTCTGATGACTCATGCGGGCGCACCTCGCGTGGCCCGCTCATACTCACAATCGACCCGGTCGCGAATGTGATGATCGTTCCTGCGAGGACATACCACGTCCATGCTAGGGGCGTCAGAAAATGTATCGCGGTCATTCCAATGAGTCCCGCAACCATCCCCGCAATCGCTCCGCGCGCAGTTGAGCGCGGATTCCAGATCACCAGCAGAAAAGCTCCCAGCAAGCTGCCATACGTGATGGATGCAATTGTTAGACCGGCCACCAGCACCGGCCCCCAATGAATCATGCCAAAACTTCCGAGCAGAACGCCCCAGAAAATCGTCCACTGACGCGAACGCCGCACCTGCTTCTTCGCATCGGCTTCAATTACGCCGCCGCGCGCGCGCGAAAAATCGATCATGCTCGACGAAGCCAGCGAATTGAGCGAGCCGCTGGCATTCGACATCGCCACTGCGAAAATCGCCGCCAACACAATTCCCGCCAGCGCCACCGGCATTTGCGTCACGATAAATTCCGGGAAGAGCCGGTCCGGATCATTTTGCGGAACTGCAAACGGCACGTGCAGCCGATACGCGTAGAGCATCACGCCAATCACCAGGAAAAGCGCGAACTGAAAAAAAATAATCACGCCGCTCGCGAGCAGCGCTTTCTTGCTGTCGCGTTCGTTGCGCGCCGCAAGCAGCCGCTGCACAATCGTTTGATCCGTGCCGTGGCTGGCCATGGTGAGAAACGTTCCGCCAATTACGCCGGACCAGAACGTGTAGCTCTGCGTCAGGCTGAAATGAAAATCGAAAACGCGCAGCTTGCCTCCAGCTGCTGCCGCCGCATGCGTCACGCCCGCCCATCCAAATGGGATTCTGTGCAGCAATAGGAAAAATGCTGCCACCGAACCGCCGATGTACAGAAAAAACTGCATCACGTCGGTCCAGATCACCGCGTGCATTCCGCCTTCGAACGTGTAAATCAGCGTCAGCAGCGTGATTACGGCCACGGACATTCGGTCGTTCAGCCCCATCGCGACGCTCACAACTTTTCCAATGGCCGCGAACCGCACACCTTCGGCCAGCGCGCGCGTCACCACGAAAATGCTCGCCGCAGCGGATTTCGTGCGCGGCCCAAATCGCTTTTCGAGGAGCTGATACGCCGTAAAAAATTCGCCTCGGAAGTACTGCGGGATTAGAATGATGCACAGGATGACGCGTGCAACCAGGTAGCCGATCACCAGTTGCAGAAAGGCCATGTTCGTCGCGTACGCGATTCCCGGCGTGCTGATGATTGTCAGCGTGGAGGTTTCCGTGGCAACAATCGAACACGCCAGCGCCCACCATGGCGCGGAGCGTCCTCCGAGGAAATAGTCGCGGATGCTGTGCTGCTTGCGGCCGTAACGCAGGCCGAAGAGCGTCACGCCCACAAGATAAACAACGATGATGACAAGATCTGTTATGCCGATGCGCATGCGCTATGACCCGCAGAAGTCGCGCGATGCTATCCGCGATGTTTGGACGGTGTCAACAACTGGTCTCGCATTTCAAAAGCTTTTCGCCATGTATGTAGGAGCATTTCTCTTATGAGCCTTTTTCTCGGCTTCGATGCGGGAGGAACAAAGACGGATTGCACGCTCATCGACGGCGCCGGCCGTTTGCTCGCTGAAACGCGCGGCAGCGGCGCCAATCCGATGCGCGCAGGATTCGCGCGTGCGTGCGACGTCCTGGGAGAAACAGCGCAGCGCGCCTTATCCGAAGCGGGCCGCAACGCCGAGAATATTCGCGCCATTTGCGCCGGGATCGCCGGCGCCGGAAGGCCGCGCGTCGCACGTCGCATGCTTTCTTATTTCACGCATGCGTTTCCCCACGCCGCGGTTCGCGTCATCACTGATATCGAGCTTGCCCTGAGCGCCGCTACCGACGAAGGTCCTGCGCTCGTCATTATTGCGGGCACCGGTTCCGCCGTTGGAGGGCGCAACTCTGCCGGCCAAGTCGCTCGCGCTGGCGGCTGGGGACCGTGGATTGGCGATGATGGCAGCGCCTACGATATTGGGCGCCGCGCAGTGAAGGCTGCGCTTTCCGCGCGCGATGGCGTGGGGCCTGCAACGCTGCTCGGCGACAAAATCCTCCTCGCGCAGGAGACCCACGATTGGGAAGTCGTCCGCGGCCGCATCGCCAAGCGTCCCGACAGCGTTTTCCCTCCGCTTTTTCCGCTGGTAACGGCCGCCGCCGTCGCTGGAGACATCGTTTCTCAGGAAATTCTTGCCTCGGCCGGGAAATCGCTCGCCGAACTCGCCGCGAGCGTCATTCGCATTCTGAATTTGCAGAAAGAGAGTTTCTTGATTGCGAAATCCGGCGGCGTTTTCTCCGAGCCGTCCCAGCTCGAATCGATTCTTTCTGCCGAATTGCTGCGCGCAGCTCCAAAAGCCCGCATCGAGCCTTTGCGCGTCTCGCCTGCGCGTGCCGCCGCGGAGCTGGCTCGCAAGTCTCTCGTGGCCTCGGTCGCTCATGGCTCCTAACGCTGGCGGGCGTCGTATCAACATGAAATGGTACATCGTGATTGTCGGCGTGGTTTTTGTCGCCGCGCTCATCTATTCTTCGTTTCGCCAAAGCGTCGTTCGCGTGGAAGCCTGCGTTGATTTTCATGGCCGCACGCATTGCGCCGAGGCTTCCGGGCAAACACGCGCCGAAGCGATTCGCAGTGCTGAAGAGATCGATTGTGAAATGCTTGCCAACGGGCGCGACGAAAATATTGTGTGCCTCGACCAGCAGCCTTCCTCGGTCCGCGAAGTCCGGTCGAAATAACGCCAAAATCACCGCCATTATTGATTCCTGCTATGGCGCTGTCA
>JASHYE010000507.1 GCA_030043155.1 Candidatus Acidiferrales bacterium
GTCCCTGCAAAATTTTGTGCCGGTCAAATTTCTCGCGTCTCCCATCCTTCTTGATCACCATGTATGGAATTTCGTCAATCCGCTCATACGTGGTAAATCGCTTCCCACATTTCAAGCACTCACGCCGCCGCCGGATCAAATCGCCCAGCTTCCCCTCGCGCGAATCCACCACTTTGTCGTCCAGGTGCGAGCAGTAGGGACACTTCACTGCCGCGTCTCCCCTCCGCGCTTTGCCATGTCAATCTCCCTGAGCGTCGCATGCTTCCCACGCTCTTCTTCCGCCTCTTCCTCGCGTACCAAACGCCGCAATGACCCCATCGACCATCCTTCGCGCACCAGCAGTGGCAATCCAACAATCGTTACCGCTGCAAACGTGATAATCCAAATCATGATCGCCATCGCCGCCGCGGGCTCCTTTTCTACCCCAAAAATGACGCTCAGAACAAGGAAGCTGCTCAATTGCATCCCTCCGCCGACCGTCGGCAATTGCACCACCGACCCCACCATTGTGAACGCCAGCACCAGCACCGCGTCGCGAAACTCCAAATGCCCGGAAATCCCAAAGCTGCGTATGATCCAAAAATAAACGAGGGCCACCACCAGCCAGTGAATCGCCGTATATCCAATCGCCGCAAACAAATCCGCTGCTGATCGAATCGCTTGCAACCCTTCACTGAATCCATCAACGAGGGTCGCAATCCTGCCGCGCCACCCACCGCGCTTTTTCCAGCCATGCAAACGCGACCGCAAAACCCTCGCGCCGTGGAATCGAAAATAAATCAGCAGCGCAATCACTACCATCAGCCCGCCAAATAGCGCCCATCCCGCGAGCCTCGCATCTCTCAAGAGCGCCGTCGATTGACCGCCGTTCGCAACACCGCTGAGAGCGCTCCGCCGAATCGCCAGCAGCGCGCATGCCGCCAACACCACCGTCGCGCCCGCGTCGAAAATCCGCTCCAGAACGTAAACGCCCAGGCTATCCGCCACCGGCAAGCGATCTTTCCGCGCAATCAGCAGCGGACGCACCGGCTCTCCCGCGCGTCCCAGCAGAAAAATCGCCGTGAATCCCATAATCGTGGCGCCGTAAACGTTCCAGAAATGCGCGTTCCCCATGTAACGCGAAAATCGCTCCCATCGCATCGCCCGCACCGCATACGAAACAAAAATCGTCCCCAGCGCCAATCCCATCAAACCAAAATTCGCGTTCGCCAGCGTCGCGCCCAGCCGTTGCCAGCTGAATCCCGCGAGCATCGCCGCCCCGCGCTCGTGGTAAAGCAGTGCCGCGATCACAATCAGCGCCACAGTCAGCCACAGCGATTTTTTCAGCGTTTTCTGCATGCCTATATGACTCGCCCGCTGCTCAACTGTTTCGCCTTTATTCTTGGCTCGTGAATTCCGCGGGCCAGTTTGAATTTTCTTGATCCTGACACAAGGAGTCAAAATTCAAACTGACCCGCTGCCTAAATCTTCCACGGCTCGGGATACTTCAGATTGACCAGATACAATCCGTCCGGCGGCGCAGTCGGCCCCGAACGGGACCGGTCGCGCGCTTCAAACACTCCCGCAATATCTTCCGGCCGCAGCTTTCCTCTGCCCACGTCCAGCAGCGTCCCCACAATTTTTCGCACCATATACCGCAAAAAAGATTTGCCTGTCACCACATACACAATCTCTTCTCGTTCCGCGTGGCGCTCCACTTCCGATCGGCAAATCATCCGCACGGGCGACTTGTCTTTGTCCACTTCCTCCGAACCGCTCGTCGCCGCAAATGAACTGAAATCGTGCTCACCCTCGAAGCACTTCGCTGCCGCCATCATCGCTTCCTCATCCAAAGGAAACGGGTAGTGCAGCACCCTTTGATATTCAAACGGAGAAACCACCGCTCCGCGGAATATTCTGTACTGATAAGTCTTCTCCATCGCCTGCCATCGCGCGTGAAAATCCTGGCCCATTTCCTCCGCTTCAACCACGCGAATCGCCGCCGGCAACAGCGCGTTCAACGCGCGCCGCAGTTCCTCCGCCGTCAATCCCGACCGCGTTTTGAAGCTCGCCACCTGCCCCAGCGCATGCACTCCAGCGTCGGTCCGGCTCGCTCCATGGATTGACACCGGCTCCTGCGTGATTTTTCGCACCACATCCGTCAATGTTCCCTGGATTGTCGCTACGCCGGGTTGCGTCTGCCAGCCGTGGAATTTGGCGCCATCATAGGCAAGCGTCAGCTTGATGTTTCTCATGCGCCAGAAATTATCGCATGATGCCCTTCTGTGGAGAGGAACAAACGAAGGAAAACACTAAACGTTGCGGCGCGCTGCCTCGACCGGCTTGACGATCCTGGAAGTAAAGTACGCTGGCCCCATGCACACCGGCTCGAATTCCGCAGCGATGCCGCTTCCTGTGTACTCCGCGTCTTTATCCTCGGCGGAAAATTGAATCGCCCGAAATCGCTTCTCCGCGCACAACTCAAACCAGTGCCGGATGCCCGGTCGCACCGAGATCAAATCTCCCGGCTCCAGCTCAGCCGTAATCACGCCTCGCCCTGCGGGATGAATGTAGCAAACGCCTCGTCCC
>JASHYE010000508.1 GCA_030043155.1 Candidatus Acidiferrales bacterium
ACGCCGAGGGGTTCAATCGGCGTGAGGTCGAGCGTGTCTCCGCCGGTGGTGTAATTGCCGGAAGCAGCAACCGTGCCGGCGATGTGAACGCGGCGGCCATCATCCCATGAATCAACGAGCGTAAATGCGAGTGCCATTGTTTTCTCCCCTGAATTTTATTTTCTAAGAGTTGTGTGAAACTAACGCCTGCTTGGGCGGAAGCCAGCGGTGGGTGACTGGCAAAACTCAGTGCGTCTGAATTGATCTCGACCGGAACCTTGGTGCGGCGACTGAAATGTTACTCTTGAGCGCTGCGAAGCATCTTAACTGACGTGAGCACGCGCCGAATACTTACTTGTAACTCTTCCTTTGCCGTAGTGACGCTGCTCGCTGCGCTGATCGCATTTGCAGCCTTGCCGCTTTTCGCGCAGCAGAATCCCCCGCCTCCCCCTCCGCCAAGTTCACCCGTGACGCAGCAGCCTCCGCCTCCTCCAGCACCGCTCGGGCCGCATCAACTCGACGATCTGGTACAACGAATCGCGTTGTACCCAGACCCGCTGCTCGCGCAGGTGCTGACGGCTTCCACTTATTCGAACGACATTCCAGACGCTGCGAATTGGGCGGACGAACACAGCTCTCTAAAGGGCGACGCGCTGGCAAATGCAATTCAAGCGGATAATTTGCAGTGGGACCCCAGCGTGCTCGCGTTGCTACCCTTCCCTTCCGTGCTGGACATGATGGCGCGCGATCCTTCGTGGACGCAGCAACTCGGCGACGCAGTGCTGAACCAGCGCGGCGACGTGATGGACGCGGTGCAGCGCATGCGACGCGAAGCGTACAACTACGGCTATCTGCGCACGGATCCTTATTGCAGCGTGGTGCTGGACAACGGCTACTACGAAATTCTGCCCGTAAATCCCGCGTACATTTACGTTCCAACGTACAATCCGGCTATCGTTTTTGCGGCTCCGGGAGTGGGGATTGCAGTCGGCGGAGCAATTCGGTTTGGTCCGGCAGTGATCCTGGGCGCAGCATTTGCCCCGTGGGGCTGGGCGCATCCGTATTTTGGATGGGGGCAGGGCGCGATTTTCTTCGATGGGCGCCCGTGGGGCCGCGATTGGCGCAACCAACGATTTTACCGGCAGCCGTACGCGCATCCTTGGGTGAGGCGTCCAGGACCACGTATTGAAGTCCACCATTTTTCGAGGCGGCGCGGGCCGGGCCGTCCTCACCTTTAGAAGATTCCAGCAGGCCCCCAAGAAACATCCAGTCCCTGAACGTCTTTCCTTTCACGCAATTCCGAAGTTAGAGCAATACAACCCGCCTTCGCGGCACATCATCGCATGAGCCGTTGGTACAGGCGAATGGTGGACGTCCCGCGAGCCGTTCAGCCCTTCTCATGAAGCCCTGCGAAATGGCAGGGGCGCGACGATTTTGCGGGTGTGTTATGATTTTGAGCTTTCGTTCTGCGTGCCGAGCTTAGATGCTAGGAGCTTACGAAGATAGAGAGAGCAGTCCTATCGGAACAGCTTTAGTCTGACCGATTTGCGGTGAGACAGTCGTCTTTTCCATCGTGAGGGGGGAATTTGTTTCGAGTTGTTTTGCGATTGGCTGCGCTGTTTTTTATCTTAACGGCGTTTAGCTGGGCTGTGCGCCTGAATTCAACCGAGGCGCTGGCGCAAACGGCACGTGCGTCGGACGGTGCAGCTTCCGATTCAATTTCAGCGTCGCTTCCTTCTTTTTCTTCTCTGCCCTCCAATACTTCTGCTTCGGATTCTTCTTCCGCACAGGCGCATGCGCCGGTCATTGTGGTATCGGGCGCCCAATACGCAAATGTGCGCGCGCTGGCCACCGATGTTGCGAACGGCCTTTATATCTCACTTTCGTCAACTCCCCCGGCGAAGAATTGCGTCTCTTCCCTGCCGAGGCCGGCCTCCAGCACCGAGAATTCAAACCAACAGGGCGCCGCCGCTGCCTCGGTTCCACTGTCATTCACAATTTTCTCCAATTGCACGCTGGCGCCATCCGAAGATCCCTACGGGATCGCCGTTGCGCCCCAAAATGAAATTTACCTTGCGAATCGCGCACAGAACACGATTCGCTTGCTCGACATGCTGAGCGGTAAAGTGTCGGCGCTCCCCACGGGCTCGACGAAAAACGTGGCACAGGGCGGCACGTCCAGCAACGTGGATCCCTACCTCCCGGCAGGGCTTGCCTCGGATCCCCAGGGAAATCTGTACGTGGCGGATCGCGGGAACAATCGCGTCCTTGTGCTTGCCCTTGGCGCGTCGCAGTTCAGTTTTCTGGCACATGTGCTTGATGCCGACGCAGTCGCTGTCGATGTCGTGCACGGAAAAGTTTATGTCGCTTCGCCAGCCGCGAATCGCGTGTTCGTGATCGACTTGAGCACAGGAGACACCGAAGCGTTTGCCGGCAGCGGCGCGTTCCCCGAGAGTGCAAATGCGGGACGGAACGGCGCGAACGCCGCTCTGAGTTTCCCCGCCGATCCGCAAAATGCGCAGATTGCCGCGCCCGAAGGAGTTGCTGTCGACTCGCAGGGCAATGTTTTCATTTCCGATACAGGCGCAAATGCAATTTTGCGCGTGGACTCGAAGACGGGCCAGCTTTCGCGCCTCGTCCTCGCGGAGAATCTGTCGTCTCCGGGCGCATTGGCGAT
>JASHYE010000509.1 GCA_030043155.1 Candidatus Acidiferrales bacterium
ACCGTGACTGGTGGCCCGGCCAACTGAATCTGCAGGTTCTCAATCAGCACGGACCAAAATCCAACCCCATGGGCAAAGAGTTCGATTACGCCAGGGAATTCAAGAGCCTCGATCTCAATGCAGTCGTTAAGGATCTGCACGCACTGATGACGGACTCGCAAGATTGGTGGCCGGCCGATTTCGGACACTATGGCGGCCTGCTGATTCGCATGGCATGGCACGGCGCGGGCACTTACCGGATCGCCGATGGCCGCGGCGGCGCAGGCGGCGGACAACAGCGGTTCGCACCCCTGAATAGCTGGCCGGACAACGCGAACCTCGACAAGGCGCGGCGGCTGCTCTGGCCGATCAAGCAGAAGTACGGGCGGAAAATTTCCTGGGCTGATTTGATGGTTCTCGCCGGGAACGTCGCGATGGAGTCGATGGGATTCAAGACATTCGGCTTTGGCGGAGGTCGCGCGGATACCTGGGAGCCGGAAGAACTTTATTGGGGTCCTGAAGGAACGTGGCTCGGCGACGAACGCTACAGCGGCGAACGGCAATTGCAGCAGCCTCTCGGCGCGGTACAAATGGGACTCATTTACGTGAACCCGGAAGGGCCAAACGGTAAACCCGATTTCATGGCGGCGGCGCACGATATTCGCGAGACCTTTGCGCGCATGGCGATGAACGACGAAGAGACGGTGGCGCTGATCGCCGGAGGCCATACGTTCGGCAAGACGCATGGCGCCGGCGATCCGTCGTTCCTCGGACCGGCGCCTGAGGGCGCCCAGATCGAGGACCAAGGGCTCGGTTGGAGGAGCAAATATGGCAAGGGCTTCGGCGGAGACGCAATCACGGGCGGTCCCGAAGTTACCTGGAGCCAGACGCCGACGAAGTGGAGCAATGCTTATTTCGATAATCTCTTCAAATACGAATGGGAGCTGACCAAGAGCCCCGCTGGCGCGTATCAGTGGAAGGCGAAGAACGCGCCCGCCACTATGCCGGACGCACACGATCCTGCCAAAAAGCATGTGCCGACAATGCTCACGACCGATCTCTCCCTTCGCTTTGACCCGATCTACGAAAAGATTTCGCGGCGTTTCTACGAGCATCCCGATCAGTTCGCGGACGCGTTTGCGCGCGCGTGGTTCAAGCTGACGCACCGCGATATGGGCCCGATCACGCGCTATCTGGGCCCGCTGGTGCCTAAAGAGCAGCTGATCTGGCAAGACCCGATTCCTGCGGTAAATCATCCGCTGACCGGCGAAGCAGATATTGCGGCTCTGAAGGCGAAGATTCTCGCATCCGGGCTTTCCGTATCGCAGCTTGTTTCGACAGCCTGGGCATCGGCGTCGACGTTCCGCGGCTCGGATAAGCGCGGCGGCGCAAATGGCGCGCGCATTCGTCTTGCCCCGCAGAAGGATTGGGAAGTGAACAATCCGCCGGAACTTGCAAAAGTGCTGCACGCGCTCGAAGGGATACGAAACGAATTCAACAGCGCTCAGACGAACGGCAACAAAGGCAAAAAGATTTCGCTTGCCGACTTGATCGTCCTCGGCGGTTGTGCGGCGATCGAAAAAGCCGCGAAAGACGCGGGCATTGACGTGCATGTTCCGTTCACACCGGGTCGCATGGACGCGTCGCAGGAACAGACCGATGCACACTCGTTCGCGCCGCTCGAACCCACGGCGGACGGCTTCCGCAATTACTACCGCGGCACGCAACTCATGGCACCGGAGGAAGCGTTGGTGGATCGCGCGCAATTACTCAGGCTGACCGCACCGGAAATGACAGTTCTCGTTGGCGGCCTGCGCGTGCTCGGCGCGAATGCCGGAAATTCCAAACACGGCGTGTTCATCAAACAAGCTGGGAAGTTAACGAACGACTTTTTCGTCAATCTGCTCAGCATGCAAACGGAATGGCAGCCTATGGATTCCACCGGCGTCTATGAAGGACGCGACCGGAAAACCAAAGAGCTGAAATGGAGCGCGACGCGCGTAGACCTTGTGTTCGGTTCCAATTCGCAGTTGCGTGCCTTGGCAGAAGTCTACGCATGCAGCGACTCGAAAGAGAAGTTTGTGAAGGACTTCGTGGCGGCGTGGAACAAGGTGATGAACCTCGATCGTTTTGACCTCACGGCTGCGTGAGCTTGAAGGGCAAGAGAGGAACAACATAGTGAACATCGGGGCATCCAAGGGGACGGGTTGGAACTTTTCTGGCTCACTCCATAGCGAGGCTGTTTTCAGTTCCAGTCCTGGCTCGTTATGACCAAATCGGCTCTGGGCAGTAGCCGGTCCGGTCCATGAGGCTGCCAGGTATGAATCAACGCGCCCCGAAAATCATTCGCTTCCACAAGCTCTTCGAAGCGTGGCCCTTTCGCAGTAAAGAAGCACGGTGGCGACGATTCCACTGCCAGGCAGATGCTTCGAGGAATTGCTGACGTGCGCAAGCGTACTCAGTTGGATCTATAACGGGTAGCGGACTATTGCTTTCCTCCCCGGACCAATGTCCGGTTAGCGAACCATTCGGGAGTTGATCGCTATGGTCGACACCACAACACGGTTCTCATCGAGTGACAGTCGCGCGCGAGATGATTCTATTTTGTCTTGCTGCTCTCAAGCACCGCCACGCCGACAACCCGTCGGGAAGGTTGCGTCCCTCGAATTCGGCGTTGATGGGGACGTGCTCCTGACTAGTCAGGGCAGGCGGCTCTGTAGCTCTTCACGCCAAGGACCCCGATCTCGATGACACCCGTCGACCAAAATGAGGATTGCCGTCCTAAGCGGACGCGCCACAATCAGGTCCCCGTCCCGACCGGAGGCGGCATAGGCCTTGGAAGATTAGAGGTGTCAATCGATCCCAGGCCCTCAAAAATCCAACCTGCCGGTGACTACGACTATGCGGTCAAAACTGGTAGACCCGAAGGACCCGTACGGGCCGGTGGGCGCAACCACATCGCTCGTGATCTGACCAAGGTTTGACAAGGATGCGTTGTTTGCGGGCGCGGCAAAATTGGGGTGATTGAATAGGTTGTAGGCCTGCGCACCGACCTTGAACCGCAACTTCTCTATCTGCAACACGTTCTTATACAGGCTCAGATCAACGTCTGCGTAATGCGGCCCATAAAAGGAATTGCGCGGCACATTGCCGAAGTTGGTTTGCGGGGGGTCGTTGTAAGGGTCGGGAATCGATACGCCAGAGCCGTTAAAGAAGTGGCCTTGAAAGCAGGGATGGGAGAATGAGTTGCAGGAGTGATTGAAGTGATTGTTCAGTACGTCGGCCAGGACGTAGTAATTCCCTGTGCCGTTATATAAGTCATTCGCCGCATTGTTATTGAAGACGCTGAATGGAAGGCCAGAACGCCAGTAAGCCTTGGCGGCGATGGTCCAGCCTGCCGCCACGTGCTGTCTAAATTTGTTTTGGAAGTGATACGGTTCGACGTAAGTGACGTCAGCAAGAAAATTGTGACGAATGTCATAATCCGCATTTGAATACATCAAAAGTGACGTATGGTTCGGCACGATCTGGAAAGGAAGCCCGTTGCCGTTGAAGACCTCGTCCTGACCACCATTGGAAACGTCGTCAAGGGCGTGTGAATAAGTGTACGAGATATTCGTAGTCAGACCGCGACGGTCGATGTGTTTGTATAGAAGGTAGGCTCCGTCGTAATTGGAGATTGCGTTGTCGTTGATAATTCCCATTTGACCGAAAGCCGGATCGGGCGGATTGACTGGGACGTCCTCAAAACTGGTATATCCCGAAGATGGTGTATAGGCGTTGCCGGCCAGACTCTCATTGATGCCATAGTCATAGCTAACGAGATCGTAGCCATGGTTCCCCACGTAGGAGAGGATCAAGGCATCCGAACTGCTGAGCCGCTGCTGTATCTGCAAGTTCCACTCAGCATATTTCGGGGTCACCATATGCTGCGGGGAAATGTAATGGGCCGGCGCGAAGAACGGTACGCCCGCCGGCAGCGATGCCGCCATCTGGTTGGCGCTCTGGCCGCTTGAAAACCCGGTCGTAAGAGCGTTGTAGGAGGTCTGCGCGAAGGCCGACGCACTGCCGGCCTCCTCCCCCACGTTTCCGGACTCGACAAAAGCACTGTAGTTATCGGGGAACGTCAAATATTGGTTCTCGATCAGCGCGCCGGGAAATGCGTCGGCGAACAACCCTGCGCCTCCACGGAGATCGGTTGCTCCGTTGCCTCTTATGTCCCAGTTGAATCCAAAACGAGGCTGAATAATAGCCGTCTCAAGCGAGGGGAAGACGTGATTATATCCAGTGGCGAGCATCTGATTGTATGGCGTGTTCAAAGTGGCGTTCGTTGGCGGAAAGCCGCCGAGAAGGCGCGAAAAGCAGTTCGTTTTGCACGTGATATTTCCATCGCGGTCAACCCGGAAACCGTAGTGAAGCATCAGCCGTGGAGCAGTCCGCCATTCATCCTGGGCATAGATGCCATAGTTGTACCCGGCTATGTCTATCTCCTTGGTCTGGTCGAAGGTTTGTTGGAAGTTAGAACCTGACGATCCCGGCAACACGCCGCCGGCCAGATCTCCAAGGGAGTTGAAAGTATAGAAGCCACCATAGGTATTCACCATGGGGTAGCCGTCGGTAACGTCATACCGCTTGAAGTTGACGCCGAATTTTAGATCGTGGGAGCCCTTCAGCCACGAAACGTCATCAACGAATTGATATTGAACGGAGTTGGTGGTTGTAGGATTACCGCCCCAATTGAAACCGACCGTGCCACTCTGGCCCAGACCAATGGAAAAATTGGTGCCGCCATCGGATCCATCATTGAACTGGGTGGGCGAAGCCGCCAGCGTCTGCTGCAGATTGGCTGGGCCAAAAGGGAACGAATAGTAGAAGGCCGACGCGATGAACTGATTGGTCAGATCAGGGTTTAACACGTAGGTGTGATTCACCTGGCCGTTCCAAATTGGCTGATTGCTCTGCACGTCCAGCAACGGATTGACGAGACTGATGAAGTTCGGCTGGAATCCCTGATCGTCACTAATACGGACAAATATCTTCTGCTTGTCGCTGAGGTTCCAGTCGACGCGGCCAATGATCATGTGTTCGGTTAGGGCACCACTCGTCGTGCCCGCCGCCGCCATCATGCATGGGACGGCTGTCCCCGAGGAGCCGGCCGGTACTGCGCCAAAGTATGTATTGGGCTGACCATATACCGGGGTACCTGCGAAGCTGCCGCACCCGAGCGTGCCTGAAGCATCCTGAAGCGGACCGCTTCCAGTAGTCACAGGCACAGCTGTTTTGTAAGACGGCGAGCCATCCAGCAAATTGAACATTGTTGTGTACAGCGGAACGCTGGCGGCTGGAATCGTGTTCAGGGTCGTGTTCAGAAATGCCGGAGTGGGGAAATTGACATAGCCGAGCGACGGCTCGATGTAGCGAATACCTTCGGTATCGGCGAAGAAGAACAACTTATTCCGGACGATCGGGCCGCCGATCTGTGCCGCGTATTGGTTGGATACAGCCTTCTGGCGCGGTATGCCATTCAGATTGTAGAAAAAGTCGTTGGCATTCAGCCCGGAGCTGTTGTACGTCCACTCCAACAGGCCATGAAGCTGATTGGAGCCGCTTTTGGTAACGTAGGTTTCCGCTGCGCCCGCCTGACGGCCCCATTCCGGGTTATAGCCATTCTGCACCAAGGAGGCTTGCTCGATCTCAGCCGCACCGATGCTGAGCGTGGACGCGCCGGTGGTGGCATCATTGAAGAATGAGTCCGTTTGGTCCGCACCGTTGAGGATAATGAGATTAGAGATGCCAGGGAGTCCACTTGAGCTGAAATTGCCATTGCCGCCTGTACCTGTATTCACCACGACGCCGGGTACGGTGAAGGCAAACGTAGTAATATCGCCGCCTGGGTTGGGCAGGTTTTCAAATTGCTCCGTGGTAAAGGTCGTCGTTAGACTGGCATCCTCCGTCTGGATCAACTGCGCATTATTGGCGTTTACGGTAACGGTCTGCTTACTGCCAGTCGGCGAGACAGTCAAATTGGCCACGGACTGCTGGCCGACTAGAATGTCGACCGAAATTGTGTTTGACTGGAGTCCGTTAGCCGAAGCAGAAACCGTATAGTCGCCGGGCTTAAGGAATGGCGCGGTGTAAAGGCCAAGGCCATTCGTCGTCAGCACGCGCTTATCACCGGTATTGGTTTCGACTAGCGTGACCGTCGCGCCTGGAACAACAGCGCCTGTCGGGTCTGCGACGACTCCGTTCAGTCCCCCCGTTACCGCCGTTTGCGCGAATACAGCGGGATTGAGAAAACCCACCGATACGCTGAAGAATGCGGTAAATGCCAGGACCATTCCCAGCCTGCATTTCCACAGTTGACACACTCGGAACCTCCAAAAGCCATTGTCTTCAGTTTTAGCCGGACTTTCTATTTTGGCGTCCTGAACTGCGAACTATAACACCCGTGACTCTGGAAGGGTCAAGTCCGAGAGGTTCTCATCCTCAACTGGCGGTGCCAAGACAAATTTCACAATGCGCAGAACAAAAAAAGGGTTTGACAGAGGTGGTCGTTTTTTCGCGTGCGCATACGCCATCCCGTCAAACGATTGACAGGGTATTGCCTGCTGACGTGAAATGCTACGCGTAATGAACCTTCGCCGGCCTAGACTTTTGGCCAAGAAGATTCCGATCACGGAATCGAAGCAGCTTGAGCTTCGCTGGGAAAGATTCGATGTGTTCAATACTCGCTTGTATGGCGGGCCGGATACGAACCCCGGAGACCTTCCGACTTGCAGTACCTCAGTAGCGGTGCTCAAGAGTGCACGGGCTTTGGCACGATCAACACCACTTACCAGCTAAACTTTCCAAGAAGAATGCAGGTGGCGCTGAAGTTTATATTTTAGACTCCTTGACTACCTCGCTCGATCGAATCCGACGACACTGCGGTCGCTGGAGTCTATTTCTCCTCTACTCCTAATCCGGGTTTTATCAGCCACTTTGACGGCAGAATTGGACGCTCGCGTTCGACTCTCCACGTGACACCGTTGCTGTAATCCTTTTCTGTGCGCGTGATTTGGAATTCCCCTTCGTCCAAGTAAGTCAGGTGCGCATGGTCATAGGCCAATCCCATGGCTGCGAGTAATTGCAGATAGTCTCCATGCGCGGTTTCATCGGGCGCTTCGGTGTAGCCTTCGTCCCACGTAACCTTGGGAAAACGCGCCATGAATCCTTCGCCGCCCGGCACCGCATTCACGCCTTTCAACGACATGTAGATGCGCACACCTTTATAGATCTGCATCTGGAAGCTCCGCGGTTCCCAGGGCACTCCATAGCGATCGTAGCGGCCGTTCAGACGGTCTTCGAGAGCCATCGCACCGGGGACGGTTGCAAAATTATCGGCGATGCGCTCCCGCAATTCGTAGGTGATATCCTTGTTATTCGGATAATCGGGCCCGTCCAAATATCCAAGGCTCGTGAACCAGCCTCGCGGAATCCACCACGTCCGTCCCGACTCAACGCCCTGCCGCCGAATCATCCATCCTGCATAGCCGGAGAATGGCTGCACCCACTCATGCGATGGATAGCCGTGCGGATTGATAAATGCATCAGGCAGCCACTGCTCCCACAGTTGGCGTCGCGTGCGTGACTCAGGATAGATCGGGTCAGTTTCCCATAACCCTGTTTGAACGTCGGCCGTAAGCGCGCCGTGATAGCCGGGATGGACGAGAAAATCCGGATCGATATGCATCAAATCGATGGAAAGATTTGCGCCATCCGGATTATCGATGGGATGAATGACCACATTCACCTTTTGGAGCGCAGCTCTGGTGGCAGGATCGCGCACTAGCTGTTCAGCAAGCCGCAATACATGGCTCGTGCTTGAAACCTCGTTGGCATGCTGACGTCCCGAATAAACAATCACGGCTTTGAGTGTTTCTTCTTTCGCTTGCGACCGCAGCTCGGCTGGCGACGGCTCAGTAATATCTGCTGCCCAAATGTTCGTGCCCAAATAGCTGCGGCCCATCCAGTACACTTTCACGCCAGGGAATGTAGCCAGCCGCGCGAGGATCTTGGCATTCTCGTCGGGACCGATCGGCTCGTTCCAGTCAACAAAGTGATCCGCTGGCGGAGACGGCATGGCCGCCGGCGTGTAATCGGTAATCTGCGGCCGCGGGCTAGCAGGCCTCGGCACGGCCAATTCTGCGTGCACGAGCGTTGGCCGGCTTTTTTCCGGGGCACGGAGCAGCCTCGGCAATTGAAACTCCATGATCAATCTGCCGAGATCGGGATATGCGAGCGAGTTCGAATACAGGCCGGCGGAATGCATCTCTTTGAGCCACTGAATTTGGCCTTCGGCTTGTTCGGCAGAAAGCATGCTGTGTTCCACGGAGTTGGCTGCTTCCTTGGTGATCCAGTCCTGGTAATGGTCTTCCAGTGAGTCAACGGGAAGCTGCCATGTAAGCGACTCCACTCCGGGTGAGCCGGCCTTCACACGCACGGCGACCAGTCGCGGCATTCCCATCTGCAGCGCTGGTAGGTCGCGCGTTTTCTCATGTGTGTGCCCGGCCGCGTCGGTCCACTTCATCGCTACCAGCGGATGCGGTCCATCCTTTGCATAAAACTCGATTTGAACACGGCCATCTTGTCCGTCCGTCGAGGGGTAAACGATTGGAATCACGCGGCCCATGTAGTCGAATAAGCCGCTCGAATCAAGCGTGCCGAGCATGTAGAAAAAGTTCTGTGTGGAGTAAAACGTATCTTCTTGCAGCGCCTCGAGAGACGAGATGCGTTCGTGATCGAGCCCCAAATTATAGTCAGGCTCGCTTAGATGGATTTTTAGTCGCAACGTGTCAAAGAGCGGCTGATATTCGACCTTCGGGTCACCGTCATTCTGCGACATGATGAAATCGAAAACGCGCGGCAAAGTGACCGTCTGATAGTACTCCCAGAACATTTCCTCGTCCGTTTTCACGCGTTCATCGAGAATGGTCTGACCGCCGGAGGTAAGGCGGACCCAGCCGGTATCGACTTGCACGTGGTCGTACTCCGGAAATTTGCCGCTGTAGGGCGCAACAGCTGTGTGCACGGTAAATTCGCGCTCGAGCAGCTGTTGACCGCCGGAACCGTACGCCTCCACACGATAGGTGGGACCTTCGGCGGAATCCATCTCCTTAAACTGAATATTTTCAAACGGCATATGCAATGCGCGGCCAAGCATCTCGTCGACGGGATAAAGCTCTTGCAGCCAGCGAGCACGAGAATAAAGCAAGCTGGTGTGCGTGGAATCAATGTCCGGCTTGAATTCAATCACGATACGTGAGACCGACTTGCCCTCAAGCTCCGGCGCGACCTCGTCCATCAGCCAGCTGTAGCCGGGTTTGTAAGCACAAAGCACTTCCACGTTCGTTTCATTTGGATCCCCACCCGCTGAAAGCAATGTCTTTTGAAGTTGTGCCTTCAATTTGAGCCGTTCGGCAGGTCCTTCGCTCACTTCGGCGCGCAGGTTCACGCGCTGTCCGTGGGGAATCTTTGCCGCCGCGTTGCGCACCTTTTCCAGCAGCCGACGACCTTCCCACGGAATCGTGAAATTGTCTTCGAATGTGGGCTTCGCTGGGACGAATGGATGCAGCCGCGAAACGTAATGCAATGGCGGATCTTCCGTGCAACATTTCAACCCCGCGTGCAGGCTGCCAACCTGAACTTTCACCTTCGCTCCCGGCGCGCGCTTTTCGATGGCGTCCCGGATAAAAGACGCAAGCTTCGGGTCCATTTTGTCCACGTAGACGGTAGCATCAACGGAGACTGGTTTCGCCTCTCCTGACTCTGCCTGCTTCAGCCAGCGCTGCAGATGGTACAGGGCCACAGTGGCTTGCCCAGCGGAAGATCGCAGGGAGAGAAAACGGTGCAAATCGTAACGGATTTCGTCGATAGATTCGTATCGCTTATCGGGTTCCCAGAGAAACGGCAGATGCGCCGCGGCATAACTGAGCGCGGCAGCTTGTCCTGCTGCATTGCCCCGCACGAGCAATGCCGAGTGCTTGCCGAACGCATCATCCACTTCGCGGATTTCACCTTCGTTACCAACGATCGCAGGGAGAATTTCCTCGCCGAACGGTTTTCCCTGCTGCTCTTTCGCGTCGGAGATGTCCGTAGTGATTTGCTGGCCCAATGTTGAATCGGCTGTTACGACCGCTTGAGATTGAACCTCAGACATCGATACGCCGTTAGGCACGAACGCTAGCGGAAGCGTGATCCCTGTCGTTTCCATCCCCAACCGTGCAGCCAAATTGGCCATAGCGACCCCCGCCGTGCCTGCGGGAACGTACAAATATGCCGCGGTCGTATTGGGAATTGGCATATTCGCCGCCCCGCCCAAGAGTCCAGTGATTGTGTAGAGTTGTCCCAAGTCCAACCGATGAGGCTCCGACGCCGCTACTGATGCCACCGGTGGCAGGGCTAAGGGAACCGGATTTGCCACAGTTATTGGCGGCGCGCTGCCATCCAAGATTACTAGCTCACGCACTGCCGCAAAATTCGCTGAAATGTCTTGCAGAGTAATGGCTTTACGCACAGCCGCGCTATCGACTTCGCTCGAAAGTCGCAGAATGGCGCGGCGGATGCCCGACTCCTTATCTGAATACGTCAATCCCAACAGAACGGCCACGGCGTTTACTTTCACGGCGGAGAGGGC
>JASHYE010000510.1 GCA_030043155.1 Candidatus Acidiferrales bacterium
GCCGGGACAGTTCGGCCCGATCAAACGCGTTTTCGACGTACGCAGCACCGCCGCTACGCGCACCATGTCCAACGTTGGAATTCCCTCGGTGATGCAAACGACGAGCGGTAGTTTCGCGTCGATCGCTTCCAACACCGCGTCTGCGGCGAACGGCGGCGGCACGAAAATCGCGGATGCGTTCGCGCCTGTCTCGCGCACTGCTTCGGCTACAGTGTTGAACACTGGAACGTTCAGATGTTTCGTGCCGCCTTTTCCGGGCGTCACGCCGGCGACAACTTTCGTGCCGTAGGCAAGCATCTGCTCGGCGTGGAATCCGCCTTCGCGCCCCGTCAGCCCTTGCACCACAACGTGCGTCTGTTCATTCACCAAAACGCTCATTGCGCGCCTCCCGCCAGCGCGACGACTTTCTCGGCGCCGTCTTTCATTCCCGCCGCTACGGTGAAATTCAGTCCCGATTTCTGCAAAATTTCTTTCCCTTTCTCGACGTTCGTTCCTTCCATCCTGACAACTACCGGCACTTTGATCTTCAAATCGTGCGCGGCATTGACCACTCCTGTCGCGAGGACGTCGCAGCGCAAGATGCCGCCAAAGATATTGATGAACACGGCGTGCACGTTGGGATCGCTGAGCAAAATGCGGAACGCATTTTTGACCTGCTCTTCGCTTGCCCCGCCCCCGACATCGAGAAAGTTCGCGGGATTGCCGCCGCTGAGCTTGATGATGTCCATCGTGGCCATGGCGAGGCCGGCACCGTTCACCATGCACGCGACGTTGCCGTCGAGCTGGATGTAATTGAGCTTGTACTTGGAGGCTTCGACTTCGAGCGGCGTCTCTTCGTCCAGATCGCGCATGTCGGCGATTTCGGAATGCCGCCCCAGCGCGTTGTCGTCGAAATTCATCTTCGCGTCGAGAGCGATCAGCTTGCCGTCGCCGGTGAGAACCAGCGGATTGATTTCCAGCAGAGATGCGTCGGTCGCCAAAAATGCGCGGTAGAGAGACTGAAGAAATGGCTCGGCGACTTTGACCATTTCCGCGGGCAACCCCAATCCAAAAACAATTTTCCGCACCTGATAACTCTGAAGTCCAGCGGCTGGTGAAATCACTTCGCGCAAAATGGCCTCGGGATGGTCTTTCGCCACTTCTTCAATTTCCATTCCACCCGACGCGCTCGCCAAAATCACCGGCGCTTCCGCCGCACGGTCAACCAGAATGCTCAGATACAATTCGCGCTTGATGTCGAGCCCCTGCTCGATCAACAGCCGGCGCACGATTCTTCCTTCCGCGCCGGTCTGAGGAGTTACGAGCTTCATTCCCAGAATTTGGCCCGCCAGCTCGCTCGCTTGCTCGGCAGAACGCGCCAGCTTTACGCCTCCTCCTTTTCCGCGTCCGCCCGCGTGAATCTGCGCCTTTACCACCACAACCGGCGTTCCGATTTTCTCCGCCGAGGCCCTGGCGTCCTCCTTTTTGAACACTACTTCGCCGCGCGGAATCGGCACTCCAAACTTGGCTAAAATGCCCTTCGCCTGATACTCGTGTATCTTCATTCGCCTTCCAGTAGTGCTAAGATTATTTGCGCAAAAAAGCTAATCAGTTTACTTCGGATTCGCTGGACGTATCAAGGAAGCCGCGAGGAGACATTATGCCGCGACGCATTCCATTACCCGAGCCTGTTGCTCGCATCTACGAAGCCGTCGCAGAGCTCGAAGCCAAGTATCCCGTGCGGAAGTTCACGCCAGACGGGCACTTGGTAGGGTCAATTGGAGAAGTTGTCGCTGCTGAAGCCTTAGGACTAACCCTTCACCCAATGTCTCGTCCGGGCCACGACGCCTTCAACGAGGACGGCGACGTACAAATCAAAATGACGGCTGGCAAACGAATCGCAATGTATGCCACTTGTAATCGACTTGTGGTTCTTCAAGTCGTCTCCCCTCAAGAAGCCGAGATTGTATATGACGGACCAGGAGAACCCGCGTGGTCCGTGACAAGCAATAAGGCCAAGAACGGCCAAAGATCAATTAGCCTTTCACGTCTTCGCTCTCTGGCCGCTCCAGGCTCATGATCCCTTCCGCCCTCAAAAAACTGATCGCCCACGAAAACCTCTCGCGTGCCGAAGCTGAAGCGTGCATGGAGCAGATCCTATCCGGCAACGCCAATGATGCGCTTATCGCGGCGCTGCTCATCGCGCTGCGCATGAAAGGCGAAACCGTTGACGAACTGGTTGGCTTCGCGACAGCCATGCGGCGTCACGCGGTGAAAATTTTCCCCGACGGACACTCTCACGCCGATGAAATGCTCGTCGACACCTGCGGCACCGGCGGCGATGGCTGCAACACTTTCAACATTTCGACGGCCACGGCTTTCGTCGTCGCGGGCGCAGGCGTGCGCGTCGCGAAACACGGCAATCGCGCTTCCAGCTCTCATTGCGGCTCTGCAGACGTTCTTGAACAATTCGGCGTCGTCATCGAGCAGCCCTCCGAACGCGTACGGCAGGCCATCGAACAGATCGGTATTGGTTTTCTGTTCGCGCCTGCGATTCACACTGCGATGAAATACGCGATTACCGCGCGACGCGCGCTCGGCGTCCGCACCGTTTTCAATTTGCTCGGGCCGCTTACAAATCCGGCGGGAGCAACGGCGCAGGTGGTCGGAGTCTCCGCGCTGCATCACACGGAACTTCTCGCTCGCGCTCTCGCGGAACTTGGCGTCAAGCGCGCTTTCGTCGTTCACGGCGCGGACGGCCTCGACGAAATTTCCCTCAGCGCCGAAACGCATGTCGCCGAACTCAACTCTGGCGCGATTCGCACGTACAAGGTTTCTCCCGAGGATTTCGGCCTCAGCCGCGCGCCGGCGAACGCCTACGCAGGCGGCGACGCCAAACAGAACGCCGAAATCATTCACAAAATTTTTGGCCGCTCGCTGCTCTATCGCGAACACACGGCGCACCGCGACATCGTTCTAGCCAATGCGTCTGCCGCGCTTGTTGCTGCCGGCCACGCCGCGAATTTCCTCGAAGGGGTTCGTCTCGCGACAGAGTCCATCGACTCCGGCGCCGCGCGCGAAAAGCTCGACTCGCTTGTGCGATTCTCGCAAGCGACCACACCAATCCGCCCTTAGCACAGCCACGGACCGGGTACTTGCGGAACCGGGGCGCGGGGCATATGATTGCCAAACCTAATCCGCTTAGTAATAAAACAGTAACGGCCCAATGCTTTCGTTCTTAGCAGGACCGGGTTGAGGGCGTCATGGAAGCTAAATGGAAGGTCGCTGGGGTTCTGTCTCTCATTCTACTGTCCGCGAGTAAAGTTTCAGCACAGGCTAAGACAGTGGTTTGGTCACTGAACGATCCTGCCCACTCGGACGTGTGGACAGAGCCCGAAACAGGACAGCGACTAAACCGCATTCAAGCAGACGGAATATCAATAGCACATGAATTGATTAGCGCTAATAAGCATGGAGTATTTCTCATCTTTTTTATAACCAACAGCACCACGCGTTCGCTTCGATTCCGTTTTTCCGACATCGGCGGGGTCGTTTCAAGCCCTGGCTTTGAAAACCTGAGCCTTTCGCCACTGAAATCCTACTCAAGTTTCCTGAAACCTGAGGCAATGCAGAAACAGCAAACCTATATGGCCAATCCTCTTCAGTCCACTGAACTCGAACCAAACGGCACCTATTTTGTTCGGGCTTTGTTTGATAGGCCCAGAATAAAGCCGGAACAATTCCGAGAGCTCCGATTCAGAATAACAATTGACGATACGGAGTACATTTTTCCCGACCACTTCGGCGCAACTCAAGCACCGCCTCAGCCAAACACACCGCAGCCCTCGGCTAGCTCGACCAGCTCACAGATACCGTGTGCGCCCGCAGTCCTCCCAGCAGGGACTGTACTTTCTGAGCAGCTTAACGTCATTTCCTTTGCGATTGCCGATGAAAGAGGTAGTGTGCATCCTGGAATGATGGGATGGACTACCAACTGGATTAGAAAGAATGCCAAGAAATTCCCGGACGTATTGTTCCAGCAGGGTTGCCCGGTCCATGGAGCGCAGAATTATCTTATCGTCTTTTCCGCCTCCGCGAGGGTTCTGTCCGGCTTTGACCCCGTCGTGACCACGAGCACTTCGACTGATACAACTCCCGTTTCAGGGAGTGGAACGGTCACCGATAACAATGGCTCAACGTGGAATTACACCGTCAACGGAACCGTTACGACAACTACGACGACCACCACTCAAGAAAATGTTCCGTACACGATCCAATCAAATACGCTCTACGCAACAGCCTACGATGAACACGGCGTAATCGTGTCGCAGCGCTGGCACGTCTATAATTCAAAGGAGGGTGGCGACGCTGCTAACAGTGCTGGCTACAACTTGGGTAGCGCTCTCGCGGCCATCAACTCACGGGGAAGACTTCTTGACGCAGTCGTGAAGGACATTGCGGGCAAGAAGTAAAAGTGACGTAGATGCGCTCGGACAGTATCCAGCGATGACATCCTTACAAAGAAGAGTGCACAGCGCCAGCACTCTCACCTTAACGCAGCGCGCAGCTTCTCGAACCCCTCAACGCACTCGAAATCGACAGTAACTCTGTCCTTCGTTCGGTGATTGTAGAGACTGTAAAATTCACGATTCCATCCGTTCGGCGGTTCTGCGGGCCGTACCACTACGAGTTGGCCGTTTAGGAAATCCAGATCATAAGGACTCCTGTTGATTTGCATCGTGACCGTATCGTTGACTCTCCAGTTGTCCGGCGTCACGAAATTCAGCACTGTCTTCTGCCCTGAGAGGTCCAATACCATACGCCCTCTTGAGAGCTCACTTATCAGCCGATCCGACATGACTAGTCCCTCCGTTGCTTCAGGACGCGCTGCGGCTTCTGCCTGCAACAACGCCCGCGCTGCGCTCTTCGGCAGCCCGGTGCGGAATTCTAGCATGCGATGCGTAGCAAGGACGTATCGTATCTAACTGGGCGAAAGCCGTATCGAGGGACTGGATGCCCTCATCCCTGGTCCCGCAGGCTGCGCACCGCGTAGGCAAAACTCGCAAGTGGAAGAGCGCGAATCCAAGTCCAGTTGCTTCGAACACAAGCTGCTTCGGCGTCTGTCCTTTTGGGCAATGCGCGGCAGCTGAATTCAAAAGGGGAATGGTTCCGGGTTGCTGTTTCATACTGGAACAGATTTCTGCCGAATTGCCCTCAGCGGTTTTTCCTTCAGGATTCGCCTCCGACGCTTTAACCGTTTTCAAGTCTCGCGGGCAACGGCATTTACAGGTTGACGGATTCGTCCGGCGAAACTCACCTCGCAACTGAACCGCAACGGAACAGCGCGTGCTTCCTCGTGGGTCCGTGAGTGTGCTTCCCTCAAGTCTTCGCCAGCATTTGATTTGTCACCATCGACAGGCACATTGCGGTTTGCGATGGAGAGTCAAGCGCAGAGTCGCTCTCGCGCTCGGCAGCGTTGCCGTACTGGCGAGCTTGTGCGGATGCGGATTTTCATCGGGAGGGTCGTCTATTCCTGGGCAGAGCGCCAGCGTAACGGTTTCGCCGACGAAAACGACGGTGTCGCTGGGCCGGACGGTGCAGTTTACGGCGACGGTGACAGGAATGACGTCTGACAGCGTGAATTGGAGCGTGAACAACGTTGCCGGCGGAAATTCGATTGTGGGGACCATTTCGGCATCGGGGCTATATACCGCGCCGCAGGTAATGCCTGCGAATTCAACTGTCACGATCACAGCAGCCACGCAATCAGCGCCGCAAACCAGCGGTTCTGCGACGGTGCAGATTGAAAATGGCACCGCGGCGGGCATCACGGTGAGCATCACGCCGAGTTCGGCAAACGTTGGGCCCGGTGGAAATGTGACTTTTGCTGCGAGTGTGAGCGGGGCCGGAAGCGCGAGTTCAGCTGTCAACTGGAGCGTAAGCAGCACAAGCGGGAGTGGCGCGAATCTTGGCGCGATCAGCGCCAGCGGCGCGGATGCGGCGGTGTACACAGCGCCAGCAAGCCCTCCGCCGCAAGGCTCTGTTTCCGTGGTGGCGACCAGCGTGGC
>JASHYE010000511.1 GCA_030043155.1 Candidatus Acidiferrales bacterium
CTTGGACGGATGTAAGCGATGAATTTCAGGAATCCGACGGAAGCCACGCCGCTGATCACGCCCAGCACGGCATAACCGACGAGTTCGATGGGGCGCTGAAATTCCATCGCCGGCACACGGAACATAGGCGCGCTGCCGAGAAACTCGCGCATAACGACGACGCTCGAAATCGCCGCGAGAATGACAGCGCCGAGCACTCCGCCGCTCCACGTGCCGATGATCTCTTCGATTACAAAAATCACCGCGGAAATAGGAGCATTAAACGCAGCGGCGAGACCTGCCGCGGCTCCAATGGGCGCAAGAAGGCGCTGCTTGTCGCGCGAGAGATGCAGCGCTCTTCCTAATGTGGAAGCGATGCCCGCTCCCATCTGAAGCGAGGGATCTTCGGGGCCAAGCGATTGACCGCTGCCGATGGCCAGAGCGCATGTGAAGAATTTGCCGACTACGGTGCGGAAAGGAACATAACCGTCGAAGATGAAAACGGCCGCCTTGGTTTGATTTACGCCGCTGCCCCGAGAACGTTTGAAAATGAAGAGCACCAGCAGCGCTACGCCAAATCCCGCGATCGTAGGAGCCAGCAAAACTCGGAGGCGCGAAGGTTCCATAGACGAGCCAAGAAGCCAAAAACGAGTCCATTCGATGGCCACACGGAAACAAACGACGATCAGGCCGGAAAAAAGTCCGATGATTACTGCGAGAAGAAGGAAAAGCTGGCCTTCTCGCAGCGTGAGCGTCTTGCGCCGCCAAACGCGCCACAGCCGTTCGAGCCGGCCCTTTTGACGCAATTTCTCTTCCTGCACAGAAACAGGCGGTATTCCGGCTAACGGATTCGCGGTTTCACTCATGGCGCGCCGTTCTGGCGATTTTGGCCGAGAACCTCGAGCGCTTTGTCGAGGCCACCCGCGGGTTCGCCGCATTTCTGGGTAGCGGCGGTTTCCAGAGCGAAAATGGCATCGATTGCCTGATCAATGGTCTCAGGATGGCGCGCCAGATTTCTGTCCGAGAGTCCGGCCTGCAAATTCTTTGCGAGCGCATACTCCGTGGCTAAGTTCGGAGCGGAATTGCCTGCACCGGCGGGGGAACTTCCATTCGCGGCCGTTTGCTGATTCTGCGACAGGTTCTTGGGTCCAGTGCTTTCCTGACTGCTGGGTTTGGACGAAGCTTTCTGACCCGCAACTGTAACTGAGAGGTTCACTCCGCTGGTTTTCGCGCAAGCTTCTGCTCGCGAAATCGCCTGTGCCAAATCGTGTCGGACACGCGCGCGGCGCTCTGTATCTCGTAACCCGGCTGCCTCCGGATTCCAAGCGAGGATGAAACGCGTCGTTTCGAGTGTATCGGCCAGCTGCGGGTCCTGCTTCTTGTCCCTGACCGCTCGTTCAAGATATCTCTCTGCCGCCGCATAATCGTGCATTTGATAGGCAGCCAATCCGGCACCACGCAACGCGGCGGAAGCGCCATGGGAACCCACCAGCGCGCGGCGAAATTCTTCCAGCGCGCGGTTGGGATCGTGCGCTTTGAGGAGCAATTCGGCGGCCTGCTGGTGGAGTGAAGCGCTATTGCGCAGCGGAATTTCCGACTGCAGTGCAATTAATTCGCTGTCCGCGCTCCCGGCGTCATCTTCAGCAACCAGGAACCGGCACAGTTCGAAACGCGCCTTGAGCCGATTAGATTCAGGGTCAGAAGGCCAAATGCCGTAAATCGCGGCATGGTAATAGCGCAGAGCATCGGCTTCGGAGCCTGAAGTCGTCGCAATTCGAGCCAAAGCCAAATTGACGGGCGCGTCGGACGGATCCTGCGCAAGCAATCCGAGAAGATATGCGTGCGCCTCCTGATCTCTTCCTTCCGCTGACAGGGCTTCGGCCAGTTGAAATTCCACCCGACCGTCGTCGGGGTTGTATACCAACGAATTCCGGAAGTCCGCCAGCGCCGCGCGAGGATTATTCTTTGCAAGCTGCTCGCGTCCTGCTTCGAACCATTCAATTCCGAGCGATTGGAGCTTTTGGTGATAATTACTGACGATCGCTCCGGTCACCAGAAAAAAAATAATCAAGCCCAGAAGGCAAAGAGACAGCACGGTTTCACGCGAATGCAGCAGTGATGACCAGCGATTCGCGCAATGAGGACACTCGACCGCGTCTTCTGGCATTGCGGTTCCGCAGCGAGGACATCTACGTGGATTTAGTTCGTCGGGCATAAGTCCGTATGTTTAGGATGGTTTTGACGCGGCCAGAGCTACGCGCGTGGGCCGTTTTGCGGAAAGCCATCCTACGGGAGAGATCAAAACCTGCCACAGCGCAGTTACGCTTGATCAATCAGGCGATGGTGAATCGCGTAGAGAGCCAGCTCCAGCCGATCCGACACACCTAATTTGTCGAAAATATTGTGTAAGTGGTTTTTCACCGTCTGCTCGCTGATAAAAAGCTTCTCGCCGATCTCACGGTTACGGAATCCTTGCGCCACCAACTGCACAATTTCTTTTTCCCTGTCGCTCAGCAGGGGCTTGTCACGACGCTGGCCCGTCTCAGCCGAACGCTTGAATGCATCGATCACTTCGGCGGTCATGCGGTTATCGAGCCAAATTTCGCCGTCATGCACCTTCCTTATGCTTTTGAGCAGAAGGTCGCTTGCCGACTGCTTGAGCACCACTCCACGCGCTCCCAGGCGCATGGCACGCACGACGTCGCGGTCATCTTCTGCCGCCGTCAGCACAATCACGCGCGTTGGCATGGAGTCAAAATTAATCTCTTCCAGCACACCCAGGCCATCTTTTTCCGGCATCCGCAAATCCAGAAGGAGAATATCCGGCTTCAATTTCGCCAGCATCCTGACGCATTCGTTCCCGTTGGAGGCTTCTCCGACAATCGACACTTCATCGGTGCCATCGAAGAGCTTTCGCAGACCGTCACGAAAGATCGCGTGATCGTCGGCGATCAAGATGCGAACAGGCGTTTTCCCTTTGGTCATATAAGTCCCACTAAATTATGGGGATCTCGATAGTCAGACGCGCACCATGCCCCGGGTTTGACTCCACCGTCAGGACACCCCCCACCGTTCTGGTCCTTTCCTTGATCGAGATCGGACCCAAGCGCAGGCGATCCAGCTCTTCGCTCCCGAATTTCCCCGAGAAGCTGAATCCTTGCCCGTTGTCGTCGACAACGAGAAAAACTTTCGTGTCGTCTTGCCATAGTTTTACCACGACGTGGCTAGCCCGCGCATGCTTTTTTATGTTGTTGAGTGACTCACGATATATCTGGAAAACCTCGCGGCAAATGCGGTCGGGAGCGCGCAAATCGTTCTCTTCCAGGAATAAGTCAACTACCAAACCGGACTCATTATGGTAACGCTCAGCAAATCCATACATCATTTCGCGCAGATCGGCGCTCTCCACGCGGAGCGGGCGAAGGTCTTTCACCATCTGCCGCAGATCTTCGCCCTCCTGCCGCACAGTTTTTTGCAAAAGCGCCAGTTCGTGCGATGCGGCTTCAGGCGCGCTGGGCGCCTTGCGCTCCAGGACACCCAACTGAATATTGAGGCTGAGCAAGGTTTGCAAAATGCCATCGTGTAAATCGCGCGAAATTCGGCTGCGCTCAGCCTCAACCGCACGAGTGCGCAAGTGGCGGAGCTGAAAAACATTTTCGAGCGGGGCATTCAACTGCCGCACAATTCGTTCGAGCCATCGCAGGTCGCTTCTGCGGAATGCGCGGCGACCGTTCACAAGCAGAATGCGCCCCGAAGGGCGCCCAGCCGCGAGCATGGTTACGGCCATAACCGACTCTGCTTGCAATCCCTCACGCACGCTCGCCGGAGGCGCCTCGATGTGGTTCAGTGGAGTACCCGATTCGGTGTGCCAGCCAAATCCTCGGGCACGACCAAGAAGCGAATTCCAGCACAGACTGTGTGCGAGATCTTCCGCGAGATACGCGCCGGCTTTGGTGAGCGGCAACACTGCAGGAGGGATCACATGCCGGCGATCCTGGTCCGCTTTCCAGGTGAATAACCTCTCAACCTCTTCATCGCAGATGGCCAATACCGCATATTCACAATGAAATTCCCGAGCAAGCTCGCTCAGCACGAGTCGAACAGATTCCCCCAAGCCTTTATCAACGCGGACCATATTGAGTACTTTTCCAAGAAAGTCCTCTTCGGCAGCCGCCGCTCGCTCGCGCATTCCGAGCCATGCAACACACAAACCCGCGAAGTATGTTCCGGCGGCGACCCCGATCCAGCGCAGCTCGCCTGGGCCGTGAGCTGCGGGAAATGAAGCCGGCGCAACCGGGGCAAGCCAAACCGTGCGCACGACGCACGCCACCGTCGCCCCTCCGCTCACCAGTCCGGCATCGCTCGTGAACAAGTTTCTGGGAGAGAATCGGTACAGTGTAATCGCGCTTTGCCGGGCGCGGCCAGCCATTGCAAAAACACTGAACAGGTAAAAAAACCAGAAGGCGGCGAGGGAAGGTGTCAATGCTATGAAGATCGCCAATGCAACGAGATCAATTTCTGGAGGGAAACTGAATTTCTGAAAGGGCACGAAGAGGTCCGCGATCAAAACGGCAAGGGCGAGGCCCAGATAGCCATACAAGAACAGAGTCGCAT
>JASHYE010000065.1 GCA_030043155.1 Candidatus Acidiferrales bacterium
TTGAGCGCGAGGCAGAGATCGTCCGCTAATCCCGTAATGCGGCTGTATTTGATTCCCGCTTCCGGCTTCAGTTCAAACGTCGTAACGACAGGGCCGGGATTGATTTGCGTTACGTGGCCGGCAACATCAAACTCCCCGCATTTCTGCTCGATGGCCCGCGCGTACTCCTTTAATTCGGATTCTGTCATTCGCTCGCCACGCTCAGAAAAGTGCAGCAGTCCAGGGGAAGGGAGACGATATGCCGTTTTGCCTTTCGCGATCTTTGGTTCTGGGCTCGAGCGGCGCTGCGCGGGCTCATCCTCACCGCGCTCGCCAAACGTGATGGTCGGCAGCGGGCGTGAATCCCTTCGCGACACTTCACTTTCTTCCTCTTCATCCTTCAGCGCGCTGGCTTTTGCGGCTTTGACCTGTGTTGCCACTGCCGGGCGTCCAGCGATCTTGATTTCCTCTACCCGGCGCCGCAATCTCTCCGAATCGCGCGTCTCGCGCCAGTCTCGTACGCGATCCACCAGCGCATGAATTCGTTTGCCGATGAATCCGTTCTCTGCAAGCGGTCCCTTCATCCACTTCGCCGTGCCGGCAAACGTAAATTGCGTCGTCAAAAACAATCCGGCAAAGATGCAGGCCAGCGACACTACATGCGCGCCAATCGAATTGAACCCCGCGCGCAACGCACGCGCTACGAGGTCACCTAGCAACCCGCCTGGAGGAAGCGCACCACGCACGTCAGGTAAGCTCAGCAGCGAAAATTCCGCAGGGAGCGCGAGGATGAAAAGCACAGTACCTGCTGCTTTCGCTACTGGCGCAGCTACCTTCTTGCTCCGGAACCAGCAAAGCGCCAGCAGCAGCAATGCGAGAGGAAAGAGAAATGCAGCGTAACCGAAGCCTTGAAAGAATAAGTCAGCGACATGCGCGCCAACCGGCCCAATCCAGTTGTGGGCAGGGCCGCCAATCGGCGGAGGCGCGGAGACGTTGAATGACGCATCCTGCGGCGAATAGGAGAGTAGGCTCAGCGCCAGCAGAACGCTAAGCGTCACTCCGACAAATCCGACCAGCTCGTTGATCCGGCGGTTTTCCGTCAGCTCGAATATGCGCACAAGAATCTCCTCGGCTGTGGGGAAGGCCTCAGCGTCTTTACGGAATGCGCGGGCGCTGTCGCGCAGGTCCGTTTTGGAGGAACTCCGACGCCGTCACAACTATACAAGGCAAACCGATTGAGCGAAGGAAAATTTTGTGGATGCGTACCTGCGTGTAACACGGTGTATTCCCCGTTGTTTCGCGCGCTCAGTACCCTAGGTGATACAGGTACGCAACTGCGATCGCCACAGCCACGCAGTAAATCCCGAACCAGTGCCACTTCCCATTTTCGAGCCAGCGGCTCAGCCACTTAAGCGCCAGGAGTCCAGCGAGAAATGAAAAAATCATTCCGATGATTCCGGGAGTGAGCACAGGGCCCCAATGCACTCCATAGCCTGCCAGATGCGCCGTCTTGTAGACGCGGTGCAGTTCCCAAGCGATTGCCAGTGGAGTGAGCACGACGACCATCGCGAAACTGTACCATTCAATCTCACTTCGCTCCCCGCCGGTAAGCAGACCGCCTGAAATCGTTACTCCGGAGCGCGAAAAGCCGCGGAAGGGAATTGCGATGCCCTGCAAAATTCCCATTACAATCGCGTCCGGCCAGCGAATACCGCGCCGCGTCGTAGATTTTTCCGCTTCACTTTCCGGCCGTCGCGCTTCACGCAGGCCCGCATAAATAATCAGCAGTCCAGCCGCCGCTAAAGCAGGCGCAATCCAATTCAACTTGTTGAATAAGGCTTCAATATCGGCGTGTTGTCCGCCTCTGTTGAGGACATGCTCGACAAGCTTGTTGATAGGCAGGAACGCCAAGCCGGAAAGCAGCGTTGATACAAAAAGCAGCTTCACCGTCCGCCAAAATGCTTCCCACGATGCGAAAATCTCCGTCGCCCATCGCCGCCAGAAATAGACAATCACCGCAAACATCGTTCCTGTGTGCAGGAGCACGAGGAGCAAAGCGTTATTCGGAGTGGACATGTTCTCGTGCATCAGTTCGGCAGCGACAATAACGTGCGCAGAGCTGGACACCGGCAGCAACTCAGCGAGTCCTTGCACAATCGCCAGAATAATTACGTGCCACAGGGTCATTCGCGCGGTTCTCCTTCGCTTGCCGGATTGGATAGACTCAGCGTCTTCGACATAGAGTATGCGTCCAATCTGTTCGGATAGTAATCTGGCAACAGGCCGCGGCTACGATAGCCATGCTTTTTCCAGAAGGCAATTGCCGATTCGTTGTTGGTTGCCGTTTCCAGCCACACCTCCTGAATTCCCTGCCGGCTCATTTTCGATTCGACATATCGCAGCAGGGCCGAAGCCACACCTTTTCTGCGGTAAATCTCCAGAACGTCGATGGTGACAATATGGCCATGAGGCTCGCGGCTAGTGGTCACGACAAATCCTGTGATCCCTCGGCGCGCTAGCGACCCGCCGGATTTTTTTCCTGGGAGTTCCGCAACAATGCATTGAGCGCCGCGCAGGCTCAGATACCAACGTAGCTCGGCGCGCGTGTATGCGACTTCTGGCGCGTAGCACGCTTGGTCAATGGCGTAGAGTGTTTCGAAGTCCTGTTCGCGCGCGGCGCGCAGGACAACGCTGGCTGAAGCCAGTCGCCGCCGATTCCTTGGTGGAGGGTTCACGGAACCAGCAGAATTAAACTTCCAAAATTACGGGCAAAATCATCGGGCGTTTTGATGTTTTCTTGTTGAGGAATCGCTTCAAATCCACACGAATTTTTTCTTTGATGACGCTCCAATCCATTTTCTCTTCCGGATTCGACTGCTCCATCGTCTTCAGAACCACGCCGCGTGCAAGCGCCAGCAGCTCCTGCCCGTCTTCCGCTGGCAAAAAGCCGCGCGTCACAATTTCCGGCGAAGTCTCCATTTTCCCGCTGTGCTTGTTGATGGCGATAATCGGCACGACCACGCCATCTTCCGCCAAGTGGCGGCGATCGCGAATCACAACATCTTCAATTTCCTCCAGCGAGCCGGAATCCACGCACACGCGGCCAACAGGCACAGGCTCGGCGCGGAACGCGCCTTCGGGCGTGAATTCAATCGGCTGGCCTGATTCCACCATCATGATTTCGCCGGAGACGGATCCCACCTGCTGCGCCAGTGCAGCATGCTGGAAGAGCTGCCGGTATTCGCCGTGAATGGGAACGAAATATTTCGGACGGACCAGATTCAGCAACAGCTTCATCTCCTCCTGACTTGCGTGGCCCGAAACGTGAATGGGCGCCGAACGTCCACTCTCGTAATAGACCAGCACGCGCCGGCGAAAAAGATGGTCAATCATCCGGGAAATTGCTTTTTCATTTCCGGGAATGATTCGCGCGGATAAAATCACGGTGTCATTTTCCTGCAGCTCCAACAGCCGGTGATTGTCCACGGCGATGCGCGACAGCGCCGACATCGGCTCTGCCTGGCTTCCAGAAGCGAGCACCACAATTTTTCGCGGATCGTACGATTTGATGTCCTGCGGGCGAACCACGGAGCCATCGGGAATGCGCAATTGGCCAAGCGAGTGGGCAATCTCGACGTTGTCGCCCATGCTGCGGCCGACGAACGCCACCTTGCGCCCCTGCTCGATGGCAATATCGATGATCTGCTGAATTCGATAGACGGAGCTCGAAAAGC
>JASHYE010000512.1 GCA_030043155.1 Candidatus Acidiferrales bacterium
GGGAATGACCCGAAGGACCACGATTCGCTGCGCCCCGCGCTGGCGTCTTTTGATTATAAGATGGAGCGAAATGGATCCAGACCGCTGCGCATCGGGTGCTTGACGAATGTTTTTCCGAATGCCGATCCAGTCCTTCATTCTGCCGTAGATGACGCCCTAAAGGTGCTCGAACAGAATGGCGCTGAGGTTTCCGACGCGCAATTGCCTGAAGGGCCGTATGAAGAAGCCGGCGAACTGGTGATCCTCATCGAAGCTGCTTCGGCATTTTCCGATCTGATTCAAAGCGGGCGCTGCGCACAGCTTGAGGATGCGCTGGGACAAGTCAATGGTTACGCGAGTTTGGAGTTCTCTGCTTCGGATTTGCTGCAGATTCAGCGAGTGCGGGTGTTTTTGCAGGAAAAGATTGATGCGCTCTTCGACCGCTTCGACGTGATCGCTGCGCCTGGCGAAGACACGATCTCGATTCCGTTGAAGCCGCCACCGAGACCACAGCAACCCGAAAAAAATCGTCCGCCGCGCCAGCGCAGGAAGCCCGACAGCATTCAGCCGGATGCGATCTCAAGCCTCTGCGGTCTGCCGGCGGTCACTGTGCCGTGCCAATTCACGAAGGACGGATTTCCGGTTGGCATTCAGTTCATGGGACGCGCACTCAACGATGATCGAGTGATCGCCGCGGCGAATTTATTTCAAGCGCACACGGACTGGCACACGAAACATCCAAAGCTGAGTGCGTGAACTGGCGCGGAATCAATAAATCCAGCTCATGTCGGCGCCCTTGGGGGCGGTTTTCTGCATCCACTCTGCTTCCTTGGGAAAAATGCGCTGATCCCAAGTGAGGCCGCTGATGCCGGGCGGGTCGATCGGCCCTCCGGTATAGCAGTGCGGCTGCTTTTCTCCGTATTCAAAATCTCCCGCGTAGTAAGGATAGTTGGTCTTCTCGAGGAAATCCTGAAGCAGTGAAACGGCATTATTCAGGTAAAAAGTGTCCATGGTTCCGACGGTGAAGTGCAGTTTGCCGACAAGTTCTGGTCCTAGTGTTTTCCAATTTGTGCGCAGGATGTAGCTCAGATCGTAGTGCTCTTTCCAATATTCCGCGACAGTGTGGTCGATATCGCCGGTCATCGGGTCGATGATGGGCTTGGGGTAGCCATCGTCGCCGACGGGGCTGAAGACGGCCTGCCAAATATCGAACTGATCGCCGGAGCGGCTGTGCGTACCCAGTACAAGTTCGCGGCGCGTTTCGCCCTCCATTGTATTCAGGACAAGGCCGTCGGTGGTGCGCATCATCGGGCGCGGAACACGCGCGAAGGGCCCTTCGACGAAGAACGCGTTTTTGTCTTCGTAGAGGTTCACCGATTGGTACGCGCGAAAATCCACGGGATCGGGACACGCGGTCCATGCGCCATTGTAGAAGCTTGGATAAAAAACTTGTGAAGCAAGCGTTTCCCATCCGCCTGTTGAACCGCCATAAACCGCGCGCGCCCATCCCTGACCGATGCCGCGAAAGTCCTTCTCGATTTCTGGAATCAGCTCTTTCGTGATGGCATCGCCATAAGGGCCTTCGTTCGCGGAATTCACAGCGTAGGAGTCATCAAAATATGGAGTGGGATGCTGGATAGAGAGAACGAGGAAGTGCGGAAGGCGCCCGGAAGTCCAATCCTGGTAGAACTTGTATTCATATTCCGCGACCGTTCGCTCATGGCCGATCATGTCTGGCGAGGGTGGCTCGGTGCGAAACGGCATCGGGGCCCTCCAATCGCTCGGGAAATGCCCTTGATAGACCATCAACGGATAGTGTGCGTTGGGATGCTCATTGAAGCCCGCAGGCAAGAGCACGATCCCCGTGATGTAAGTTGGAGTGCCAAAGAATTTCGTCAGGACCGCGCTCTGAATGCGAACGTGTTTTATCCATTGCGTGTCTTGTGGCGGAGCAATCGGAGGGATGACTTGGTTTAACTCGACGCGAATCACGCGGCTGGAGTTCGGATCGACATGAATCTGTTGAACGGAACTGTAGAGATTGCCTGGCTTCGAATTCCAATGCTGGCCCTCGCCTTTGTCCGGCGGCAGCTCAACTGTGTGTCCGTTCGAGAGGTGATAGGTTTGATAGATGTTGAGCACGGCTTGGACGTAATAATCACCCGGGGGCACCTGCGAGAGGTTGTCAAGCGGATAGCCAAGAACGGAGGCATCAATTGTGGCCGACGTTCCGGGTGCCCAGTCGTTAACGTCCAAGCCAAACATCTGCGCGGCATCGAGCGCAGTATAGCCCGACTGAAAGCGAGGTTCGGGGCTGTTCGTGGTCGCCAGCACGAGCACGATGTGGCCCGTCAGCGGCGCAGTGCTGCGGACGCTGGGAAATGAGATTTCGAAGCGCAGTTTAGTGGATGACTGCGCGCGAACCGTCCGCACCGTGAAGACTGTTGCCAACAAAGCCGCGAACAGAATTGACCGATCTCGTCGGAAGTGCATCGAAAGCCTCCGCTTATGACCAAGGGTATCAAGTCGGGCGGAGCGAATCATACTCGCATCTGGGACGCTCCTAAAAGCGTTTTACGGTGACTCGGGCCACCTCGTCAGGACCGGAATTAAGCAGCCAGGATCCTGCGGGAGAGGTCCTACGGCATGATGGCCATATCGACGTGATTGGCCTTCAGCGTCTGGTTAAATGCAGCCACATCTTTCCGTTGCAATTCATCGAAGGCACGATGGGCATCGGTGATTTCGCGCTGAAGGAGCGCATGAACCTCGAGCGCCTGGTCGGTGCGCAAATCCATGCGGGTGAGCTCGCCACGGGGTTGTCCCCTGAATTCTGGGCGTGGACGTTATCGGGAACGAAAATGCTGATTGTAAAGACAGAGGCCGAAAGGCAAAGCAACGCACACAGACAATTCCGACGGCTCATCGTCACCTCCGCAGAAACGCTGCGAATCTATCACCAGACCAGTAGGCCTGAACAAGAAATCGGCGATTGAGATGATTCACTCGCTTTGCAAAAAGACACAGATTCCCTGTGCGTGATAAACAGACAGCCTACATGCACGGATCGAACACGGAAACGGCAAGCAGCCGGAACTAAAAATCGAATTTCAATCCGATCCGCATCACGCGCGGGTTGAGCATGTCTGTCGGCAGCTCATAGTCCGAAGATGGAACAAAAGTCGAGCCGGTAATCGTGCCGCCAGCGTCAACAGTGGTATCGCGGGCCATAACAAACGGAGTGCCGATCGGATCCACATTTCCGTCGAAGACAGGGAAATTCATTTTTGACTGAAACGCGCTGGTCAGGTAATAGGCTGCGGCATCCCCGTGCCATTGATTCGTGCCTGAGCGCGTGACCATGTTCATGTAAACACCGCCGACGCTGATGTTGGCGCCAGCGTTGTCCGTGACGACGTCGAATTCCTGGAGATCGTCGCGACATTCGCCAGTTGCAGGGCAAGCCACAGCGGGGCCGGCATGACTGAGGAGCAAGATATCTCGTTGACATGCACTCCTTGTCAATTCTTGTAGCACCTGCATTGAGTTGCTCTCCATCGGTTCACTGCGAGAACTCTACTTCGGGGGAATTGGGGTGCCGGTCTCTGTTTTGAAGGCGGGAAGCTGCAGAGTCACGATCAGTCCTCCATCAACCGCATTCGCCGCGCTCACGCTGCCACCATGGAGTCGGAATGTGCGCTCAGCGATTGCCAATCCCAAACCGGTGCCGTACGGGTCATTGCGAATCCCGTCCGCGACACGGTGAAAAGGAACAAACAGGTCAGCGAGTTCCGACTCGGGAACACCTGACCCATGATCGCGTATCCTGATAACGGCATAGGCGCCATCACCATTGGGCTGCCGTTCAATTGAAACTTCGACCGTACTGTCGTTGCCGGTATGGCGCACGGCATTTCGAACTACGTTTTCCATTGCGCCGCGCAACATCTCTCGTGTGCCTTCAACATAGCAGTCGGGGCTCTGGTCGAATTTCACACGGCAATTGCGGCTTCGCGCTTCGTAATCGCCATCAGAAGCGACTTCCTGAACGAGCGCTCCAAGTTCAAACGGCTTACTCTCCTGCAAGTCGACTCCACTCTCGATTCTAGCCAGACTCAGGAGTTGCCCGATCAGGTTGTTCAGGCGCTCTGTCTCGCGCTCCATCCGATCGAGGTGCTCCAGGTTTTTGGGGCTTGCATGCTGGCGTGCCAAACCAAGAGCGAGGTTGAGCCGCGTCAGGGGTGAACGGAGCTCATGAGAAACGTCGGCCAGCAGGCGCCGTTGGGCGCCCACCAAGGCGCCGATGCGCTTGGCCATACGATTGAAATCCCGGCCTAGATCGGCCAATTCGTCGTGCCGACCAGTAACTCCTACATCAACGCGAGTATTCAGATTCTGGTTTGCAATCTGGCTGGCTGCCCAGCGAAGCTTGCCGATTGGGCCGGTGATATGCCGTGCAAGCCAGAGGCAGAAGACTGTCGCAGTGACCAGAAGAACGACTAGACGAATAATTCCCTCTGACCCCACGTCTTCAAAGAAAAACAAGGCCAGGGAATGCGGGAAAAATGGCCGGGGAGGGAACTTCATGAAAAACTTGTATTGCCGCCCGCTCGGCCCGACTACCTTTTCCGCCATGATTCGGTCGTTGCTGAGGAATAGCGGAACTGCCGGTGGGATTCGATCCAGTTGTGGAAGCACACTGAGAACGCTTGCGGGAACTTTGCGGCCGAGAACTTCATGGCCGCTGTCGTCGAGCATGAAATTGCCTATAGGCTCTCGTTGCTCGAGCGAGTCGATATATTGAGCGGCGTCTGGTATTTCGTGATTTTCGATCAGATCCGCTTCGTGGCGCGAGCGCATTTGGAGCGGGAATTCGTACTTTTGGCGCCATCTTTGATCTTCTGCAGATCGCGATTGCGTCAACGCTGCAGAAGTGACCAGCGCGGCGCTCATCACGATCATGCCCAGCCAAAACCAAAGGAAAATTTTGAAGAACAGTCGTTTCATCGCAATTCGCGCAAAAACCTACTGGCTGGAAAACACATAGAGATATCCGACTCCGCGTACGCCCTTAATCCGTTCTGTACCATCGCGTCTGGGCCCCAGTTTCCGGCGAAGATTACTCACGTGGGTGTCCATGCTGCGGTCAAACGGAGAAAATTCACGTCCGAGGACGGCCCTCACCATCTCCTCGCGAGATAGGACAGATCCGGCTGATTTGAGAAATAACTCGAGTAAGTCGAACTCGACAGTAGTGAGGTCGAGATTCTGCCCAGCGCGCTGAGCGGTCCTGGATCCCTTGTCTATTTCAATGTCTTCCAGGGAGACTCGTTCAGCAGCGATCGGGGCCAGTCTTTCGGGATCGGGCCAGGTTCTTCTTAGCACGGCATCGATGCGAGCGGAGAGCTCCCGCGGGTTGAAAGGCTTAGGCAGGTAATCGTCCGCACCCATTTCGAGTCCCAGAATGCGGTCCTGGTGGTCGCCCCGGGCGGTCAACATCAACACGGGAACACGCGA
>JASHYE010000513.1 GCA_030043155.1 Candidatus Acidiferrales bacterium
CTGCAGCAGTTTTTTGCGGGCCAAGGATATGACGTGCAGTCAGCGCGCGTCGTGCGCGATATGGGAACCGGCCGTTCGCGGGGATTTGGATTTGTGGAGCTGGGTCCGAATGACGATACGGCGCGAGCGATTTCACAGCTGAACGGCGCGAGCCTTGAGGGACGTGCGTTGCAGGTGAACGAAGCGCGTCCGCAAGCACCGCGGGGAGATGGTGGCAACCGCGGCTTCGATCGTGGCGGCGGAGGCCGAGGGCGGCACGGCGGAGGCGGCCGTGGCGGCAATCGCGGTGGGGACCGCGGCGACCGTGACCGCGGCGGCTACGGCGGACGGCGGCGGTGAAATCATCACGTTGCGCGTTTGCGTTCAACTCGGTTGAATTCTTCTTCTAGCGCGTATTTCTCCCTCTCAAGCTCAGCGCGCCGCGACGTGCACCATCCATTGAGAATCTCGAAGGCAGTTTGCGAGTCAACGCCCTTGAGCACGTCTTTGCTCGTAAGATTCATTTCCGAAAGTTTGCCAACTTCCGACAGGTTGGCCTCAATCGCGCAAACAACGACATCGCGTACTAGGGTGGTCAGGCTGACATGCGTGTCCGCAGCGTACTTTTCAATCGCTGCAAGCTGCGCCTCAGTCAAGCGGATGCCTAATTGCCTAACCTTCTTCGTCATCAGTAGAAATTCTGGCCCTAAAATGGCCCCAAGTCAGGAGCTAACGTATTGAATTGATTGGAGCGGGAGAAGGGAATCGAACCCTCATTTCTAGCTTGGGAAGCTAGCGTTCTGCCACTGAACCACTCCCGCTTTCCTCTAGCTTTCTGATTATACCTACCTAAGCAAGTGCAAGTACAGACCGCCCTTTCCATCATTCGGTATGCAGAAGCGCTTCGATTTCGCGTCGGAGAGTCGGAAGCTTGGATTCAATGATGTCCCACACGAGGCGGTCATCCACTACAGCATAGCCGTGAATCAACATATTCCGAAAGTCAATGATGCGGCGATGCTCGCTGATGTGTTGAACGAGCGGTGCGTCGAGTTTTGCGAGAAGCGATAGCGCTTCTCCGATGATCTCGAACTGTCTTTCGACTGCCGAGCGCATCATGGCGTTGCCGCGATAATCTTCCATCTGATAGCCCGACGTAAATTCCGCGATTCGTGAGGCGGCCTGTTGAATATCGTAGAGGTACTTCTTCGCTTCAAGCCGCATAGAGCAACGTTTTAGTGCGCTCGATGGATTGGCGGAAGTAAGGGTTTTTGACGGCGGAGGCAGTCACCAAATCGACCGCACGGCCCGAAAGTTCTTCCAAAGATTCACGAAGGCCGAAGTACGCATCGGCGTACCTGCCTGGCGGCAGAGGCTCGAAGTCAACCAAGAAATCGAGATCGCTCTCAAGTCGTTCCTGCCCGGTTGCCGTGGACCCGAACAGCTCCAGGCGGCGCACACCATAGCGGCGGCACAGCGCTTCAATTTCGACGCGGCATTGGAGGATCGCGAGAGTCATGTAGCTTTCTTCTAAGTTAGACGAATTCGCCGTGAGACGCAACCGTCGCGATTCAGATTCCAGTCGATGTGAGCACAATCGGCAGCTCGGTTTCCTTCTCTGACGATCAAGAAAAATTCAAACTGACGCGTTAGCTCGCGCTTTGCTGCGATGTGTGCAGATTGTTTGCGGCATTTAGGGATTGCGGTGCGCCGGTGAATGAGACGGTGACAGGTGCGAGAAGGCGGCGTGGGAATTTCCAAGAGCTGCGGCCGTCGTCAATTCGGAGAAGACTCTCCAGGGCACCGCTCACGTTAACGGTGACGACGGGAACATCGACAGTTTCTAAAATCTGGTGCCGTAAACTGTTAGTCATTGACGATTCGCCCGCGGAAGATTCTCTTGCTGGGGCCATTTCGCCTCCGTCGCTGATGCAGACGACTTCGCCATTGCGGATGGTATTCGTGGCTTCGCGGAGAGCTTTGAGAAGTTCGCCGGTGTGCTGCGGTGAAACAGGAATCGCGCGAAGAACGCGGGCAAATGGGTGGACGGCAGGATGTTCGTAAAAGTCGCGGTCCATGAGGAAGCGAATGTGGCGGTCGGTTGAGGCGGTGAGCAGGAGCGCGTCGATAAAGGACATGCGATTGGCGACGAAGAGCGCGCCGCCGCGTTTCGGGATGTTGGCGCGGCCGTCGACGCGAATGCGGTAAAACGAGTGCGTTGCGAGCCAGAGGATGAAACGCAGGAGGGAATCGGGAAGAAGGACCACAGCGCCAATCGTGGCGACAAAAGTGAGTCCCGAACCGATGACAAAAACCGAGGGTGCGCTGAGATGAAGGCTAACGGTGAGCAAATAATACGCACCTGCGGCGACAGGCCCGATTCCAATGAACGAGAGTACGCCGGCGGTAGCGAGCATAGCGCCTCTGCGTTCGACTTCCGGACGATACTCAATGAGCGCCTGTATCGGCACGACGAAGAACCCGCCGAAGAATCCAAGAAAAGCGAGGAGCACGAGAACAGATGTAAATGTGAGATGGCTTGCGGCGAGAGCAACTGAAAACACGGTCAAGCCGAGAGCGCCAAGAGGGATCAATCCGTACTCAATTTTGCCGCCGGACAAATGTCCAGCCGCGAAGCTGCCAACACCAATGCCGATTGCTAATGCTCCCTGTAGGAATCCATTATGTGTATCGCTGAGGTGAAGAACATCTTTTCCATACAAAATGATTACCGGTTGTAGCAACGCGGCCAAGAACCAGAAATATGTGCTGCCCCACAGCGCGAGCCATAATACATGGTCTTTCCTGGCTTCTTGCACCTCACGCCATACTTCCGTTACAAAATTCGCATGGAATTTTCGTGCCGGATTCGCCACGGGTACTCGGGAAATACCCAGGCTGGTGAGCGTCCCGAATACTGCAAGAGTGATGAGAATGACGCCGGACCATTGCTGGCGTCCGCGGAACGCGTCTGACAAAAATCCACTCGCAATCGTTCCGGAAATGATTGCGAGGAAGGTACCAAGCTCAATAATTCCATTGCCCCACGATAATTCCTGTTCAGGAAGAATTTCCGGCAGAAGGCCGTACTTCGACGGGCCGAAAACCGCACCTTGCGTATCCAGCAAAAAAATAGCGGTGAACTCGAGAGGAAGATTTTTCAGAGCTAATCCGGCCAGCGCGCAAACCGCGGAGCAGATTTCGAAGATCTTCGTGCCGATGGTTACGGAGCGCTTGCTGAAACGGTCCGCCAGGTAGCCTCCTGCCATGGAAAAAATAATGAAAGGCATGGCGAAGACGAGCATAACGATGGGAACGAGCTCATTTTTCTGCGTTTCACTGAGGCCCAAACCAAAAACCAAAAAGATGACCAGATTCTTGAGCGCATTTTCGCTGAATGCGCCCTGAAACTGCGTCACGATGAGCGACCAGAAACCGGTGCGCCAGCGGGAAGGAGGAGTGAGCTCCGGCGATTGTGACTTACCGACGGACATACTTGCCTTTTGACCGCGTCAGGGTAGGAGCGCGCTCAGTTTGCCAATTTCGTGGCGGGAACAGAAGGCTTTATTTCGAGAATTGTGTTCCGTGAGATGCGTGGCAGGGGGGAAGCACGAATAGGAATGAATTTGTGACAAACGCTTTCGGCGTGGCTGAAGCCATGCCTTGGCGAGTCGAGATGAATTAGTGAGTGGTCACAGCAGCGATGCGGCGATCCAAGGCGGCGGCGGCAAAGTAAGCGCAAAGGTTAGATTGATTTTCCACCCAGCTCTGCGCGGCGGAGCCAATCGGTTTTGAGAGCAGACTGGCAACCCGCACGATTCGATAATAGAGAGAAACCACGCGTATCTCCCACTTGTCGTCTGCGAGACCCGGCGCGAGACGGGCAAGGCCAAGCAAGTGGTAAAAGTTTGAGCCGGTGACCTCGGCAGAATGGATTCCCATGAACTCGCGCGTGGCGGCGGAAAGCTCTACCTCCGCATAACTCAGCAAGAGCGAGCGACAGTATGACATAAAGAACTGAACGAGCGCGGCGCACGAGAACGTGAGCATGAGAGCGGGGATCATCGTGTGCGCCCAGCCAAGGCCCGCGTTTTCGCGGGCTGGCTGCCTCCGAGAGAGATTGCAATGCGCTTCCAGAAAGAGCGCGCAGTCTGACTTGCGCCGACAGAATTGACGTGTGTGCCGTCCATTGGCGGCACGGGCCAAGATTGTTGCGCGTGAATGCGCTCCGAGATAAGCATCATGTGGAAACGGATGCACGCAGAGCGCCGCTCTTCGAATTTCTTGCTTCTGCGTTTTGCATGGCGAAGTACTAAGAATTTTTTTCGTGGTGGCGGCGGATGCTGAGCGTTTCCAGGGAGGCAGGCTAACGCGAAAAAAATTCGTAGTACTTTTTCGCGTGGGCTTCGCGATGGTGAATTGCTCCGATGTGGAATGAGCGTGCCGTTGGCGAACAGATTTCTGCTACGTGCATGGTTTCTCAGGCGAGTCTTCGCGCTACAAACTCCTACACTTCGCGGCGGCAAAAGTATTAGGATTGCGGGTTCGCAATTCTAAAAACAGCGGAATGGATGGAGGTTTTCACAATGAAACAGGTGTGGCGCGTCCTGATCCTTTCTGTTTTCTATGTGGGGATGTGTGGAACCGTTGGAAGCGTAGCAGCGAATGCGCAGGCACTCGACAGCAGTTTGTGGTCCGGAATGGAATGGCGCTCGATAGGGCCGTTTCGCGGCGGACGAGTCGAAACGGTTGTAGGCATTCCGGGAAATCCGAACATTTATTACTTTGGTGCGGTGGCCGGCGGCGTGTGGAAAAGCACGGATGCGGGCCTGAGCTGGCATCCGATTTTTGACCATCAGGACATCGCGTCGATTGGCGCGATAGCGATCGATCCGCGCGACCACAATGTGATTTACGTTGGGACCGGCGAGCCGTGCCTGCGCGGGAATATTTCCTTTGGCGATGGGATGTACAAGTCAGTTGATGCCGGCGCGACGTGGACGCACATCGGTTTGGAAGATACGCGCCACATTTCGAAAATTCTGATTGATCCCGATGATCCGAATACAGTTTTTGTGGCTGCGATCGGGCATGCGTATGGGCCGAATGAGCAGCGCGGAGTTTTTCGGTCTACGGATGGCGGAAAGACTTGGCAGAAGGTCCTATATAAGGATGACAAGACAGGGGCGGTGGATTTGGTGTTCGATCCGCACAATCCGCATATCCTGTATGCCGCGCTTTATCAGGAGATCCGCACGCCGTGGGGATTTACCAGCGGCGGACCGGGAGGCGGAATCTACAAGTCGATTGATGGCGGAACGAAATGGACGCAGTTAACGGGAAATGGATTGCCGGATGGAATCTACGGCCGCATCGGCCTCGCGGTTGGAGCAGATTCGAGCCGCGTTTATGCGCTCATCGAAGCGAAAAAGGGAGGGTTGTATCGCTCCGATGATGGTGGCGAAAGCTGGCAGTTCATCAATGGCGATCAGAGATTTCTGCAACGCGCATGGTATTACATGCACATTTTTGCGGATCCCAAATCGACGGATACGCTTTACATCTTGAACACCGGAACTTTTCGCTCGACGGATGGCGGCGTGCATTTTTCGGCGATTCCGGCGCCGCATGGCGACGATCATGCTTTTTGGATCGATCCAACCGATCCGACGCGAATGATGGAAGGCAATGACGGCGGAACGACGATTTCGACCGATGATGGAAAAACGTGGAGCTCACAGGACAATCAGCCTACCGCGCAGTTTTATCATGTGAGCGTGGATAACCGGTTTTTCTATTACGTCTACGGAGCGCAGCAGGATAACTCCACTGTGGCGATTGCGAGCCGGACGAATA
>JASHYE010000514.1 GCA_030043155.1 Candidatus Acidiferrales bacterium
TTCGGTCGTGCGAGTCATGAACCTGAGCACCCGCCGGAGTGCAATCGTGAGGATTAATGACCGTGGCCCTTATATCCCAGGGAGAGATCTTGACGTTTCTTATCAAGTTGCCCGAGAATTGGGCTTCGCACGCCGCGGCACCGCCCGAGTAAGGGTGGAACTGCTCAAGGTGCCCTCATCCAAAGCAACCCCTCCCACAAATTAATTGTAGCTCTGGACTTCCCTGACCTAGACCGTTCCATTCGCTTCATTCGCCGACTCCGCGACCGAGTTGGCTTGGTGAAAATCGGTAGCCAGCTCTTCACGTCAGAGGGGCCTGCCGGCGTTCGGAAAATCGCAAAGCTCGTTCCCGGCGTTTTTCTCGACCTGAAATTCTGTGATATTCCGAATACTGTCGCCGGAGCCGTTGAATCTGCAGCCCGCCTGCCCGGCATCCGCATGATGACGCTTCACACCACGGGTGGATTGGTTATGTTGAACGCCGCCAGGGTCGCGCTGAAACCGCTCAAAAACCCTCCTATGCTGCTCGGAGTGACGGTGCTGACGAGCTTGGATGAGGTGGAGCTCGTCCGCATCGGCCTGACGGGCCCAGTCCGCGGAAGGGTTACCGCACTGGCCAGGATGGCCCAGGTTGCCGGCATGGATGGTATTGTCGCAGCGGGAATGCATGTCGAGGGATTGAGAAAGACGCTCGGAGGCAAAATGGCAATTGTGGTTCCGGGTATCCGACCTGCCGAAAGCGGCGGTTCCCCAAGGGGCAGCCGCCGCGACGATCAGGTTCAGATCGCTACTCCCGGGGCCGCTATACGGGCTGGTGCAGATTACCTCGTCGTGGGGCGTCCTATTACTGCAGCTCCGGATCCAGCTGAAGCAGCCGACGCTATCCTCAAAGAAATGGAAATTGCGATGCAATCAGCACGCAAACAGCGCTCGCGCTGAGCCCGACGACGGCACAGCCAGCGGAGAAACCAGCGCGCCTGTCGCCTTCGGACTTCTCGTGATCTTCTGAATACCCGCGAATACGGCTTATTGACGTTGAGTCAGGCTGGTCACTCTCTTATAATTGAGAGTTTAACAGTGGGACGGAGAATCCGTTGCTAAAGAATCTGAGCCAAAGCAAAACTGCGGTAAAAATTTTCCTCGGAGGCGTTCTCGTCCTCATATGTGGCGCGATGGTCTTGACGCTTGCTCCGGTTGGGGGAATCGGTGGCAGCAACACGGTCAGCCCAAACGCCGTCGCCACCGTAGGCGGAGAAGACATCAGTGTCATGGACGTGCGGCAGGAGTTTGAACAGCAGACGCGCGGCCAGAATATTCCGCAGGTGATGCAGGGCTTGTATATGCGACAGGTGCTGGACCAGATGATCTTTCAGCACCTTTTGGAAATGGAAGCTCAACGTCTTGGCATCCAGGTCACTCCCGATGAAATCACGCAGAGGATCAAGGAGTTGCTTCCCACGGCCTTCCCGGGAGGGGTCTGGATCGGCGCCGAGAGATATGCTCAGGAAGTCGAGATACGAACAGGAATGTCCGTTCCGCAATTCGAAGATTACGTTCGAACGGCCGTGCTGGTCGACAAATTCAAGTTCCTCGTGACCGATGGCATCAGCGTCACGCCGCAAGAAGTGGAAGCGCAGTATCGTTATGCCAACGAAAAAATCCAGCTGGATTACACCCAGATAAAACCGGCCGACCTTCAAGATTCCATTAAGCCGACGGATGCTGAACTCGCCGCGTATTTCGCAAGAAACGAGTCGCAATATCAAGTACCTGAAAAGCGTTCCGCCAAATACGCGCTCCTCGATCTCGACCAACTCAAACAAAGCGTCAAGATCAGTGATGCCGACGTTCAGGGGTATTATCAGCAGCATTTGGGTGACTACAAGGTCGAAAACCGAGTCGATGCGGCGCAGATCGTTTTCAATACGCTCGGGAAAACCGATGCTGAAGTCGCGCTGGTCAAGCAGCAAGCGGAAAAGGTCGACGAGCAGGCCAAGCACGGCGCGAATTTCGCGGATCTTGCGAAGAAATACTCCGAGGATCAAAACACCAAGTCCAAAGGAGGCGATATCGGCTGGATTGTCGCTGGACAGACAGCTCCTTCATTCGAGAATGCCGCTTTCAGCCTGCCTAAGAATGGCATTTCCGACGTTGTCCAAACGCCCTACAGCTTCGACATCATCAAGGTCTTAGACAAGGAAGTAGCGCATACAAAGAGCCTGGACGAAGTCAAAGCCTCTATTGTGAACACGCTGACCCAGGAGAAGCTGAATTCTGAAGAGGGTGACCTGTCTGATAAGCTCACCGCCGCTGTGCGCCAGCCCGGGCAACAAACGGTCGACAGCATCGCCAAACAGTTCAATTTACAAACCGGAGAAACACCAGTTGTCAGTGTCACTGATCCTGTCGGCGACTTCGGCTCCTCTACGACGCTTCAAGAAGCACTTTTCTCTCTGCGCCCTGGCGAATTGAGCCAGCCGATTTCGATTAATCGCGGATACGTGATTATTTCCGTGGATAAGATCTTGCCCGGGCATCAGGGCACGCTTGCGGAGGTTCGGGATCGGGTCTTGGCAGATTATCGGAAAGAGAAGGCTCAATCTCTGGCACAGCAGAAGGCCGACCAACTCGCGAAAGACGTGAAGGCTGGCACGGTGTTCGATAAAGCCGCAAAAACCCTCGACTTGGAAGCGAAAACAACAGATCCAATCACGCGAACGAGCCAGGTTGCCGATATCGGCCCCGCAAATGAGTTCTCCGCTGCGTTCAACATGAATCAGGGCCAGACTGGCGGCCCGGTTCTCCTCAATGGCAATTGGATCGTCTATCAAGTGAAATCAAAGCAAGAGGCAAGTCCAGCCGATTTTGCTAAGGCCAAAGATAGCCTGGAGAAGCAGATCCTCGAACAGAAGCAAAGCACCGCTTTTGAAGCGTTCCACGACGCTCTGCAAAAGCGCTATGAACAGGAGGGCAAGCTCGGCTTCAACGAGGCTAATCTGAAACTGCTGATGAATCAAAGCTCAAGCTAAGTAGCTGTTTGTAAAGACATTAGCGACTGACAAAGGCTCCCGATTTTTCGCTTGCAGAGCCCCTCCCACTCTTCTAGCATATTCCTTCCGCAGTTTTTGAGCTCCCGTCGCCAACGGGGCGAAGCTTTAGGACCTTCCCGATTAGCCGCCCCTAGCGGAGCATCAAGACCAGCCACGGCGACGATCTTGGCCTTGAGATAAGCAAAGCATTGACCATCCGAGCTTTCTTCGAAATCGAGGAACTTATGAGTCATAAAACAGCCCTTGAGCGGAATGAATACCGGTGCTGCATCGAGGTCAATCAGAACGGCAAGTATTCGGTTCGCATGCAGGTGCGTTTTGGAGCAAAGAATTGGTCGCTGCCTGTATTCTTCCTTGTCTCGTCGTTTGACGCCGCCATGAAGCGGCTGGAAGACGCCGTACAGCTTCTGCAGCGCGATGAAGACAGGCTTTGGTTCTGGGGTGTCGAACGAAGCGACGATCCCAAGGTTGCTGCCGAGCTAATGAATGGCATCGGTCTGCATTACGACCAGCGACGAGAATTCCCCCGACGAAGGGCGGAGTTCGCGCTTCTTTCGGGTCATCCCCTAACGGCTTTCCGACTGGCCCAAGCGCGCCGGGCGCTGGCCGAATCAATTACCGCCGGTCGCACAGCTCTCGCCAGCGATTAATCGTTAACTGTTTTTGGCCGGCAAGAACCGCGAGCGGATGAGTCCCAGAGCCTCCTCCCGGGTTGCGATTTTGCCCTCCAGCTGTGCGTCTTCGACAGCCGTCAGAATGTCTTTGAACAGCGGGCCAGGCCGGAAGCCCATATTCTTCAGGTCTTCTCCGCTGACCAAGCGCGTAGGCCGCACCGCTTCTGGCGGCGTTTCCGCCAGAAAATTCCTCACAAAATCGTAACTCTCTAGGTTTCCATGGCTCGAAAGGCAGTCCAACCGGTGAAGCTCGAGATGCTGATCAAAATGCGGCAGGCGCGCAAATCGCTTGCGCGTTGAATCCCGCATTCCTGGCACGTCTTTGAAGCGCATGTGGTTCTCTACCAAAGCGACGACCTGTTCGGTATCTTCGCTCGAAAACCGCAGGCGCCGACAAACCTCTTCCGAGATACACATACCCACCTTGACGTGCTCGTCAAATCGTATCCGGTCGCCGGGGCCAGAGGGCGGTCTGTACGTGGGCGGTTTTCCAACATCATGCAGCAAAACGCCCCAGGCAAGAGTCCGGGGAGGCTGGCGGGGCAGTTTTTCTATCATCAGAAGTGTATGCCTCCACACATCTCCTTCTGGATGGAACTGCGGCGGCTGGGCCACGCCCTTCATCCGCGATATTTCAGGCAAAACTTCGTGCAATAATCCCGA
>JASHYE010000515.1 GCA_030043155.1 Candidatus Acidiferrales bacterium
GAGCAATTTGAATCCGGAGATTCAAATCGATGCGTATGAGACGCGGCTGACGAGCGAAAATGCGCTCGATATTGTGCGCGAATACGACATCGTAGCCGACGGCACGGATAATTTTCCAACGCGCTATCTGGTGAATGACGCGTGCGTGCTGCTCGGCAAGCCGAATGTGTACGGATCGATTTTCCGCTTCGAAGGACAGGCGAGCATTTTCGGCTATCCCGGAGGGCCGTGTTACCGATGCCTTTATCCCGAGCCGCCTCCGCCGGGGCTGGTGCCGTCGTGCGCGGAAGGCGGAGTGCTGGGAGTGTTGCCGGGGATCATCGGCTGCATTCAAGCGATGGAGACGCTGAAGCTGATTTTGGGGAATGGGGAGCCGCTTGTGGGGCGCTTGCTGCTGTTTGACGCGCTGCGCATGCGCTTCCGCGAAATGAAGCTGCGGAAAAATCCCGAATGCCCGGTATGCGGCGAACATCGTACAATAACCAAGCTGATCGATTACGCTGAGTTTTGCGGGATTCGCGGTGAGGAAGCGGAGGCGAAGCCATTGGATATTCCGGAAATTACGCCCAAAGATTTGAAGGCGCGGCTCGACCGCGGCGACGATATTTATATTCTCGATGTGCGCGAGCCGCATGAATATCAGATCTGCAATCTGCGCGGACATTTGATTCCGCTGGGCGATTTGCCGAAGCGCGTGAGCGAACTGGACAGTTCGCGCGAAATTGTGGCGCACTGCCGCAGCGGAAAGCGTTCGGCGGACGCAGTGCAATTTCTGCAAAAGGCCGGCTTCCACAAAATTTGGAATTTGAAGGGTGGAATTTTGGCGTGGTCGGATGAAGTAGATCCATCAGTGCCAAAGTACTGAATTCGGGGCGGTGCTTCCCAAGGAGCCACAGGATGGCCGGGACGAAAATTACGATTCGGGACAATGGATCGATCAAAATCGAGGGCGATTTTGAAATTGTCGACGCGCAGGGGAGGGTGTTCGGACTCGGCGGGCGCACGCAGGTGGCGCTATGCCGCTGCGGACAATCGCAAAACAAGCCATTCTGTGACGGAGCGCACAAGCAGTGCGCATTTGAAAGCGTAATTGTTGCCAGAGACCTGCCGCCCCCTCCACCGCCCCCAAAAATGTAAAGAAAACGCCTCTAGCAGTTTCCTTTACACATTTTCCACAATGGAACACGCGATTCAATCCGTAACCTTTTAGCCCTGGTTTCATTTCCAATCGGAGCACTTGCTTTTGCCGCCGAGAGCTTCCTATCAAATAAACCATTCTATACCAATAGGTTAGATAGCAGCTTTCTCTTGGGGAAAGGGTTTCCCGCGTGCTCCAGGAATCAATGTTTGGGTGGATATGTGTGTCTGAGGGCATTTTGGGGTCACCGGGAAGCCACGCTAAGGCAGTAATACGTTCAGATTATTTGCGGTGGGCGATCATCTGGACGCTGATCGCGGCCGCAATGGCAGTGTGCCTGTGGTACTTGCGGCATTCCACGTATTATCCCGATCCCCTCCTTGAACGATACATCCAGTTTGCCGGCAGCCTGCTTGCGTTCACATTTGCAGCTAACGCGCTGGTGAGGTTTGGCGGTATTCATGATCGCATCTCGCTGATTCTGGCGTTCGGGTTCGGATTGGCGGGCTTGATTGAGATGGGTGCGAACATTGCGCCGCACGTAAACGCGGTGGCGCTCACCGTTCCGCTCTCCTGGATGGTCAGCCGCACGCTTCTGGCGACACTGCTGGTCGCTGCCCTGCTGGTCGAGAAGAGGCTGCCGCTTTCGCGCGAGCCGAATCGGGAGATCGCGTGGGCGTTGTTGGTTGTCGGCCTGATTGCCTACCTGACGAGCGTGGCATTTTTTGCGGTTCCTGCGGCACCGCGAATCTATCCGACCAGCATTGTTCCGCGGCCGTGGGACCTTCTACCCGCAGCGATTTACCTAGTGGCTACGATCGGATTCTGGAAGCGCCTGAAGCGCACGGATTCGACGCTGGATAAGGCGCTTTTCCTCACGGCGCTGATCAATGTGCTTTGTCACGTGACGATGAGCCAATCGTCGATGCATTTCGACGCGGCGTCGGGCGCGGCGCAGTTTTTGGAGGCAACCGGTTACGTCGTCGTCCTCGGCGGGGCCCTGCTGGATAATTCGCGCCTGTTTGATCAGGCGAGCCGCTTGGCCATCAGCGATCCGCTCACTGGGCTATCGAATTACCGGCGGCTGCTGGAGGTGATGGAACTGGAGCTGCAGCGCGCACAGAGGACGAGCCGGGGATTTGCGGTGGTGTTGCTTGACCTGGATGGCCTGAAAAAAATCAATGACAATCACGGGCATTTGGTTGGCAGCCAGGCGTTAAAGCGGCTGGCGAGCGTGTTGCGCGTGCATTGCCGCGGGATGGATACCGCGGCGCGCTACGGCGGAGACGAGTTTGCGCTGGTGCTGCCGGAGGCGGAAGAGGCGGTAGCCGTGCAAGTGACGCAACGTATCCGCAAGCGCTTGCAGGAAGACGGGCACGAGCCAAGAATTTCGGTCAGCGCCGGAGTCGCGGTCTATCCGCGCGACGGTTTGACGATTGAAAAGCTGCTGAATTCCGCCGACAGCGCGCTGTATGCGATGAAGGCGAACCGGCATGCTGAACGTGGGGAAGGCGCGCGAGAAAGAGCTCGCGAAATACAGGGGGCAGGGGAATGGCAAACGCCAGGAAGAGAAAATTTGCGGCTTTTCCGGTAGAAAGATGCGAGCCGCGTCTGCCGATGCAAGTCGGGGTGCGCATCTCGGGTAATTCGTTCATGCCCGGAATGGAAACGACTTTTACGGAAAACGTGAGCTCACGAGGCGCGCGATTGCGCAGCGTACGAAGGTGGAGAACAGGGGAGAGCATTTGCGTGATGTCTCTCGACCAGGGATTTCGTTCACTGGCGCGAGTGGCTTACTGCGAAGCGAATCGCGGCGCGGGGTTCATGATCGGCGTGGAGTTCCTCGAGCTCGAAGGGCAATGGGTGCTCGGATCAACGCATGCTCCGAGTCCAGTGGCTTGAAGGAGCGAGTCGCCAGCGAAATGCGCTGGATCACTGGACAAATCCAACAGACGGCTCAGGTGTGGGGCCGGGACCTTCAGGAATCGGACCGAACTGCGCTTCATACCGCGTGATGTTTTCCGTGAGAGCGCGCAACAGCCGCTTGGAATGCGCCGGACTCAAAATGACACTGCTTACCAATTTTCCCTGCGGGACGCTAGGAAAAATGTAAATGAAATTCAGAGTGAATTCCTCGGCATTGTGATGAATCATCGCAAGATTGGCATACTGGCCCACCAGTTCCTTTTCATCGGCTTTGATCTGCACTTGCTGCTGTTTGGGCGCATCGGCCATTGAGTTCCTCCGCGTGTTGTCCTGTCCACTATAGCAGAAGTGGGGTTCGCCCCAATGAGCGCGGAGGCCCTGTGGTCGATTCGCGGCTAAGTTGCGAGATTCCAGCTCATGCAAGTTGTTGAAGAGTTTCGGAAGTTAAGCATAGTTTAGGAAGTTCGTTTATTATAGTTAACCATGATGGTGCGGAAGAAAACGGCAGAAGGCCCGGGTTTTCAGCAGGCGCAACCCACCACAGAGCTTGCTTCCAGTTCGTCCTCGAGCCGGCAATTGATTGGATTGCTTACGCATGAAGATCTGGACCGTGCGCGAGACCGCTGGCGCGTAGCGCGCGCGCGATGGGGCGTACGCCGGTGGAAGCCGCTTGCCGGGTTGAGCATCTTGTGGCTGCTCG
>JASHYE010000066.1 GCA_030043155.1 Candidatus Acidiferrales bacterium
CTCGCTGAAATTCACAGGACCTGCGCTAAATCTGCACAAACGTACAGTAGCCCTGGGCCGCGCCGAGGGCTACGCTTGTGGCAATGGCTGCGACGGCAAATCCGCTGGCGCAGGACTTCTTCTGCGAGCGTTGTGGGCAGGAATTCGAGCCGAAGCACCGGGTGTGCGTCGGTTGCGGGGCTGTGCCGACGCGGCAGTGGTTTCAACTGATGAGCCTGCTGACGCTGTTCGCGGCGGCAGCGTGCAATTCGGCGGCGGCGTGGCTGGTGCTGCCACGGCTCGCGTATGCGCACGGGCACCGCGCTGGAGCGCTTTTCCGGGCATGGCTCTGGCTCGATAACAAAGCCGCGATGTACGGATGGCTCCCGATTATTGGAGCCCTGCTGGCGTGGGATTACTTCATCTGGCGGCGCGCGAAGCTCAGAGGGACGCGGCCCAAAATCAAGCGGTGGGTCACGAAAAAAGTGCTTACGTTTGTGGTTGCAGCGGCAGTGACGCCGATGATTCCGTGGTGGATACCCGCGGGCCAAGTGCCGGGGCAATTCCTTTCCATGATTGGGCGATATCGCGGGCTGCCTCCGACGCTGGCATGGGGAGCGGTCGCGTTTGTGCTGATTCTGTTGTGCGGGCACCGGCAGACGCGCGACTCGCTGCTGGGGCATGGAAGAGTACTGAGCTTGGTCAGCCTCGGTGTGTTGATGATGGTGCTTGCAGCGACGCTGATCGGTTGGTCGCTTACGTATTGAGCGAAGCGTAGTTTCGCCCGAAGAATCAAGCTGACTGGCGATGCTGCTCGGGAGCTGGCAAGCCGCGTTCCGCCGGGAATCCGGCGTCGAGCCAATCGGATTTTCCCTCCGCATAATCCTTCACGTTTGTGTAGCCCATACACTGCCTGCCATGAATGGGGTCCGCGCAAAATTGGCGCGGTGGCGCTGTAGCACGGGTACTTAGCATCTAACTTGGCGATGGCATGGGGCATCGTTAAAGCGAGGACGACGAACTCGGAGGGGTTTATGGGGTGGCTCAGGTTGACGCGTAAGGTGATTCTGGAGGCTGCGGCGTTTCTAGCCGCCATGATGTTTGCTTTGGCTGGAACGGCGAAGGCGCAGGGTAAAGTTGAGCTTTACGGCGGGTTTTCGTACCTGCGCGGAAACATAGCTTTTCAGCAAGAGAACAATCCAGCCTGCAGCCCGCAGTGCCAGATCGTTGTTGCTCCTACGATCGCTACGCAGTATCCGAATCTTTTCGGATGGGACTTTTCGGCAGCATACAAATTTGTGCCATTCCTGAGCGCGAAAGCCGATTTTGGCGAGGAGTACGGGTCGCTGAATGGCGGAAGCGTGCGGATGAGGACGTATCTGTTCGGGCCGCAGTTGTCGCTGCCCGGGCCGATTTCGCCGTTTGTGCACGCGGAGCTAGGCTTCGCGCACGAATCGGTCGGGACGTTCACGAATTCAAATCTCATCAGCCCCGGTTCCAATACATCGCTTGCCACCGCTCTCGGCGGCGGATTGGATATCAAGGTGGTGCCGTTTTTGTCGCTGCGAGTGATTCAAATCGACGATCTGATGACGAGACTTTATCAAGGCAGGCAAAGCGAGCCGCGCGTGTCCGCTGGGATTGTTTTTCACTTCTGAGAGAATTCTCCGCATTTCAAAAATGACACAAAACAGTTGCTGAAACTCGGCCCGCCGGGTTGCGGAGACAGGTTACGTGACGTAGATTGGAGATGATGAGGGAATTTGAGCCTCCGTTTCTTCTCCGCAATCCTCACTTGATGACTATTGCCGCCGCTTTTTGGCACCGGCGGTACGTGCATTTGCAAGCGGCAACTTCGCAATTTTTCGAAACTGAGCCGGGAACGCAGGTGCGCGCGGATTGCCATTGGCAAAAAGAGCCACGAGAGAGTCCTACGCTGATTCTGCTGCATGGGTTGGAAGGTTCGAGCGAGTCCGGCTACATGCTGGGCACGGCGGATTGCGCGTTTGGTGCGGGATTCAACGTTCTGCGATTGAACCAGCGGAACTGCGGCGGGACGGAAAAACTGACGCCGACACTTTACAACTCCGGCTTGAGCTGTGATGTATGCGCAGTGATTCACGAGTTGATTGAGCGGGATCAACTTCCGGAAATTTTCGCGGCTGGGTTTTCGATGGGCGGGAATCTGGTGCTGAAGATGGCCGGCGAATTTGGCGTGGCTGCTCCGCCGCAACTGCGGGCGGTGGCGGGAATTTGTCCGTCGTGCGATCTGGGGGCGTGCGCCGATGCCATCGGCGAATTTCGCAATCGCATTTACGAGAGGCATTTTGTACGGCGGCTGAAGCGCAGGATGGAGCAAAAGTCGGCGCTGTTTCCGGGGCAGTATCCGTTGAATGGAATGAAAAAGGTGCGAAGCGTGCGGGGATTCGACGATGCCATCACGGCGAAGTTTTGCAATTTCCGCGATGCGGATGACTATTATGCGAAATCGAGCGCGCTTCCGCTGCTGCGGAAGATTGAGGTGCCGACGCTGATTCTGCTGGCGCAGGACGATCCGATGATTCCGTTTCGTTCTTTTGATTCAGCGAGGATGGCCGCGAATCCGCAAATTACGATAGAAGCTCCGCGGCATGGAGGGCATTGTGCATTCATTGGGCGCAAGAGGGATGGCCAGCGTTTCTGGGCGGACGCGCGCATTGTGGAATTCTGCCGGATGCATTCACAACTTTTGCATCCAGAGAAATCAGTGGAAATGAATGAGCATTAGAGCATCGCTCGATGTACGTCCGCGCGCCAGGAGCAACTGCTTGCCATTGAGGGACCACGCTAAGGACCAAATTTTCACATAGGGCGAAGAGAACTTCGTAATTTGCCGGGGCGGGTCCGCGTTGCTTCCTGCAGCACCAACGGGCTGTTCCCAGAGATTCGATGTGCTTGAAACCGGATCGTCCACGATGTAGACAACTGCGCGGCCATCTGGAGTCCAGGCTATGCGAGCTTCACCCACGTTTACAGAGAATGAATTGCCGTGAAACGCAAAACTGGATTGCACAGCGCCAGTCGTCGCATCAAGCACGATCAGCATTAGTTTTTGGAAGTCCTCGAAGTCCAAAACAGCAATATGTTTTCCATCCGGCGAGACGGCCGGGAGGATGTAGCTCTTGTCGGCAAATTTCGCTGCATTTTGACCGTCTGTGCCGATGCGCCACAAGCGAGTTTGTTTATCGGCGACGCGGTTGAAGAAAACGGTCTTGCCGTCAGGGGCGCACGCCGGAGAAACATCCTGGGCGTTCGATGTTAATTGCT
>JASHYE010000516.1 GCA_030043155.1 Candidatus Acidiferrales bacterium
TCCAACCCTCTGATGTCTTCGCAAAGAGCACGAGGCCAATCAGCACGCCGCAGGCATGGCAAGTAAACCTATCATTCGCGTATCGCATCTGCGGCATGGCCCATGTGACAAGCAAATGCTGGGGAATTCCCGATTCGATATACGAAGTATCGAGCAGAACATCCACATCGATCTTGTCAGGCCAGTCATCGGGGTACGTGTGCGCTTGGTTTGGCTTCCAATCCGAGATCGCATTCATTGCATCGTACGGACGTCCATAAATCAGTTCCATCGCCCGGGCAGCGGTGAAAGCTCCCTTTAGAAAGCGGCCATTCGCTGAATGATCCTTGCTCTGGGCGAAAGCGATAGAGCACGGAAGCAAGTTAGCGAGCACCAACAAGGCAACTCGGCGCATCGGCGGCTAGTTGGAACTGTTGTCGATTTGGGCGCGCTGGAGGCGGTCGGAGTAGTCCATGTAGACCGTCTTCCACTCGGAGTAAAAATCGATGGCAGCGAGGCCGGATTCGCGATGGCCGTTGCCGGTCTGCTTGGTGCCTCCGAAGGGCAGATGGGTTTCGGCGCCGATGGTGGGCGCGTTGACGTACACAATGCCGGTGTCGAGATCGCGCTGGGCGCGGAACGCGTCGTTGATGTTGCGCGTGTAAATGGAAGACGAGAGGCCGTATTTCACGCCATTGGCAACTTGGATGGCTTCTTCGAGACCGCCAATCGGCATCACCGAAACGACAGGGCCGAAAATTTCTTCCTGGCAGATGCGCATTTTGGGATTGCAGTCGACGAACACTGTCGGCTCGTGGAACCAGCCCTTGGCGTATTTGCCGGTGTCGAGGCGATGGCCGCCAGTGGCGAGCTTCGCGCCTTCCTGCTTACCGATTTCGACGTATTTCATCACGGTGAGCAGTTGCGTTTCGTTGATAACCGGGCCCATGTCGACGTCGGCGTCGAGGCCATTGCCGACGCGTAGCTTTTTCGCGCGCGCGACGAGTTTCTCAGTAAATTCCGAATAGACTTTTTTGTGCACGGCGATGCGGCTGGCGGCGGTGCAGCGCTGGCCAGTGGTGCCGAAGCCTCCCCAGATAGCGCCATCGACGGCGAGGTCGATATTGGCGTCGTCCATGACGATGATGATGTTCTTGCCGCCCATTTCGAGATGCACGTGCTTGAACGCGGGCGCGCAAGCTTCGTTGACGATGCGGCCGGTTTCCGTTGAGCCGGTGAAGCTGACGAGCTTCACGTCAGGATGATTGACGAGCGGCGAGCCGGCTTCCGGGCCCATGCCGCAGACGATATTGACAACGCCCGCAGGCAAGCCGGCCTCTTCCAAAATTTGCACAAAATAGTAGGTGGAAAGGGGCGTGTCTTCCGCTGGCTTGATGACGATGGTGTTGCCGCAGACCAGCGCCGGCGCCATTTTCCATGACGGAATGGCGATCGGGAAATTCCACGGAGTAATCAGCCCGCAAACGCCGATGGGCGACCGCACGCTCATGGCGAATTTGCTGGGCAGTTCGGATGGTGTGGTCTGACCGAACAGGCGGCGGCCTTCGCCAGCCATGAGATAGGTCATGTCGATGGCTTCCTGCACGTCGCCACGCGTTTCAGCGAGGACTTTTCCCATTTCGCGAGTCATGTCGCGAGCAATGTCCTCTTTGCGCTGAACAAGAATTTCGGCGCAACGATAGAGGATTTCCGCGCGCTTGGGAGCAGGAGTAAGCCGCCAGGAATCGAACGCATTTTTCGCGGCTTCCACCGCGCGATTTACGTCTTCCTGAGTGGAGGAGGGGAAGATGCCTACAAGGTCGTCAGTATTCGCCGGATTACGATTTTCAATACCTTGCCCGCTTGCGGGAGAACGCCATTCTCCGCCAATGTAGTTCTTGTAAGTGGTGGGAGCAACTGCCGTAGCCATGAGGAGCCTCCGCGAATTTTCGCGCAATGATGATTTGAACTAGCCAAGTTAGCAGAGCAGCGCGATAGGCGTCAATCGAGGAGCAGGTATCGATGGGCAGGTTTGCAGAATGTGGCGAACAACGGATGCGGTGCGGCTTCGCGGGCTATGAAAAGAATGCTCAATGGAAAGAAGATTATTCGCCTGAGGGAGAGTCGCACATTCGGTGTACTAAGCAAGCTTATATTACTAAAACAGCGTGACTTAGTAGTTTGGCAGTGATTTTGCGCAATGTCTCAGTGAACAAGCAACGAAAGAGTTCTCTTACGAGATTTGTATGCCTAGCCAGCGCCCAGCGAGCAACTCACTTTAGAAATCGAGGAGGAAGCAATGCGATTTAATGCTAAGCACCTGCACCGCTATGTGCTGGTGGGCGGCACATTGGTGGCATTGAGCTGCGTTTCTGGCGTGACATGGGCACAGCAAAGCGGGAGCGCTTCCCAAACGGGGGATCAGGTTCAAGCGCAGGGCCAAATGCAGGACCAAAGCCAGATGCAGGACCAAGGGCAACGCTTTCAAGGGCAGAATATCCACTGGGCAGACTGGGCTGCACTCGATCAGTTTCTTGACGCTCATCCCGATATCGCTGCCGCGCTTCGGGCAAATCCCGATCTCATTTACGATCAGAACTTCCTTGGGCAACATCAGGACTTTAGGCATTTCTGCGATTCCCATCCGGGCTTCCGCCAAGATATGGACAGAGACCGGCCTCAATTCCGAGACTGGTTTAGGTTCCGCCGGGAATTGGCCGAGCTGGGACAATTCCTCGCATCGCGCCAAGAGGCCGAACACGCCCTTCTTTCCAACCCGTCGCTTATCGACAATCAGAAATTCCTGAGCCAGCATCCCGAACTGCAGGATTTCCTGAATAGCCATCCGGAAATAAAGCAAGCGTTTGACCAGAATCCATCGGGCTTCATGACCCTGGAAGTGCGCTTCCAGATCAACATGCGCGATCGGTTTGCGGTCGCGAGGATGAATCAATTCTTCGATTCGCACGAGGCGGTTAAGAGCGCGCTGGCAGCCAATCCTTCACTTATCGACAACAAAAACTTCCTGCAGGAACACCCGGAACTGCAGCAGTTTTTGAACAGCCACCCGGAAGTAAGGCAAGCGTTTGACCAAAATCCGGCGGTATTCATGAGACTGGAAGCCTGGTACGAAGGCAATCCGGCCAGTCAATATGCTAACAACGGCTATCCAAACGGCGGCCGAAATCCGAATCCAGGCCTGACACGAAGTGAAGTGGCGAACATGGATCAGTTCCTTGCTTCTCACCCAGACGTCGAGAAGCAGCTAGAGAGCAATCCTTCGCTCATCAATAACGTGAAGTACCTGAACGACCATCCGCAACTGCGGGCGTTCCTGGACAGCAATCCGCAGATACGTGAAGCGTTCACGCAAAACCCGTCCTATTTCATGCAGAGAGAAAACCAGTTCGCAACGCAGGGAAATGGTTCGGGTGAAGTGGCGACAATGGACGCTTATCTTGACAAGCACCCAAGTGAAGCCCGTGACCTAAATGCTTATCCAGCACGCATCAACGATAGTGACTATCTCTCACACCACAAGGACCTTCAAGCATTCCTGAAGAAGAACCCACAAGTGCGAGAGGAGTTCATGAGCAATCCGTCAGCGTTCATGCGCCAGGAAAGCTCGTTCGATGCCTGCGCGCAGATGGATGACTTCCTGAATGCTCATAAGAAGATTGCGAAGGATCTGGATCAGAACCCCGCGAACGTGAAAGATGCGACTTTCCTTGATCATCACAAGGATTTGAAGCACTTTTTCGACAAGAATCCTGGGGTGAACGATCAGTTCCAGAACGATCCTCATGGCTTCTGGTACCAGGAGCAGCATTTCGAGGCGGAACGCCAGATGGACGCGTATTTCAGCACACACCGAGGCGTGGCCAAGGACCTGCAAAAGAATCCTGACCGCATGAAAGATGCCAACTACCTGGACCATCACAAAGACCTGAAGGAACTGATGAACAAGAATCCTCAGCTTGAGGAGGCTGTGAACACGGATCCTTCAGCGTTCATGCAGGAACAAATGAAGTTTCACGAGCAATACAAAGACCAGCAAACGCAGGAAAAAAGCAAAGTGGAAGAACGGGCGACCACTCACCAGCAGTGACGTAACAACGTTGAAGCCGCCAGTGCAAACGTGAGAGGCAGGGAGGCCGGAAGGTCTCCCTGTTCACACTCAAAGAAGTCTCCTCTTCAGCGAACAGAATCCCGCGCCCAGTAAAAGTCAGAGAGACGGGAGAGAATACCATGAGAACAAGCAGACAAGGGCTGGTGCGTCGATGGATACAGGCGAGCGGTGTTGCACTTTTATTGTTATTGGCTATGGGGCCAGTTGTGTTCGCGCAGTCGCCGGAAACTCCGGTTTATACGCCGCAGAAGGGATTCGATTTTTACGAGGAGTTTCGCGGGAGCGCGAGCAGCCAGGGGCAATTCCTCGTGCTGGATAGCGATATTGGTTATGACTTCAATCGCTACATCGGAACGGATGTGGGAATTCCGGTTTACTTCACTCATATGACGCCTCCGCTGCAAGGCCAGCCTTACGGCTGGCAGAACCAGCTTGGCGATCCTTACTGGGACCTGCGCCTAACGTTCAACAATCACGTCCTGGACTACGACACCGCAGTGACTGTTTCCGTTCCCTACTATGAAACCGGCTCGTTTTCGACTGGTGACCTCGGAGTAGACTGGTTCAACCATTTCGACAAACCGATTGGACACGTGACGCCATTTGTGAACGCAGGCATTGCAAATGGAATCTTGAATACGCAATTGCTATCACAGCCGTATCGTTTGGCCGATAACTTTAGGACGCTGGGCTTCGTCGCAGACGGCGAAGCGGGAATGGACTTCCAGATATACCGAGGCTTCGGAGTGGGCGGCTCGTTTTATGAAGTGGTTCCCTCCGGCACGCAAAAAGCATTTGTCAACGGAGTCCCAGTGACGAATACGTTTCTGTTTCCGACAGCGGCAAATGCGCTGTCAGAGGCAACCAACGATCACGGTTATTCGGCTTGGATACGAATGATACCCACTCGATATCTCTACACCGAAATCGGTTACGTGCACAGCATTGAATTCGATTCGAATTCAGTCACGTTGACTGTGGGATTTGATTTGCGATCCATGTTCCGTCATTCGCGACCGGGTTGGGAATGAAGCAGGCGCTTAGAAGCGAGGGCGTCAGGCGCGGGAATTGAAGAAGAGCATGCGATCTTCCGAGACGAGAGATCGAATGGGGATCGCGAAATAAACAGTGGTCCCCGGCGAAATGTTGCTGAGGCGAAACTCGCCGGAAAGCTCCTTCACGCGCTGGCGCATTCCGGCGATGCCTACGCCAATGCTCCCGGCACGAAATTCGGCCGTGGCCGCGGTGATGCCCACGCCATCGTCTCTCACCATACAGGTAACTTGTCCATCTCTCTTTGTCAGCGTGACCGACGTCTTGCTCGCCTTCGAATGGCGGAAGACATTGGTGAGCGCCTCCTGAATAACGCGAAAGACCGCTTTCTCCACATCCGGCGTTAACCGAGGAAAGTCCCTGGGCTCAATCTCGAGACAAACTTCGATGCCGCTGCGCTTGTTGAGACCGTCGAGATACCACTGCAAGGCGGAGGACAAGCCCACTTCGTCCAACATCGGAGGGTGCAAGAGATGGGACATGCTGCGAACTTGCTGGATAGCGTGATCAATGATGGATGAGGCTTCGACGGCAGCGCGCGCAGCGGCGGAAGGCGCGGCGCCCTCGGTGTCAACTCCGTCGAGGATCATTTTTGCCGCGGCGAGATCCTGGCCGAGACTGTCATGCAGCTCACGCGCTATGCGGCGGCGCTCCTCATCCTGTGCGGCGATAATGCTGGCGGAAAGAGAGCGCAGCTCGGCATTGAGAGCTTCCAGTTGGAGCGCATTGCGGTGCAGCTCTGCAAAAATGCTCACTTTGGCACGCAGCAATTCAGGATTCACGGGAACGGAAATGTAGTCAACGGCACCGCGTTCATATCCCTTCAGACGATCGAGATCGGTGAGATGCACGGCGGAAATGAAAATAATGGCGATCTTTTGAAAACGAGGGTGCTGGCGAATCATGTCAGCGAGCTCGAAGCCGTCGAGCTCGGGCATGCTGACGTCCAAAAGAACAACAGCAATATCATTTTTAAGCAACTGCTCGAGCGCCTCTTTGCCTGAGTTGGCTTTGATGAGGTTTTCATCCAGCTCGGCAAGAATCGCTTCGTAGGTGAGCAGCTTCGCGGGCTGGTCATCCACCATCAAAATGTTCACTTTTTCGTGTGGTGTCATTCGTTGGCCGCCGGTCTCTGTGAGCCCCTACCTATGAAGCCACATACGCAAAGCGGATAGCAACTGCTCCGTATTGACAGGCTTTGCGAGGTATTCAGAAGCACCGGCCTCCAGGCACTTCTCACGGTCGCCTTTCATAGCCTTGGCAGTGAGAGCGATGATGGGCAAGCGGCGCAGAGAGGCATTCGAACGGATCACCTGCATCGTCTGGTAGCCGTCCATCTCCGGCATCATGATGTCCATGAGCACGATGGCGATCTCAGGAGTGGACTCGAGCGTCGCGACAGCCTCGCGGCCCGTACCGGCGGTCAACACGGTCATTCCGCGGCGTTCGAGAACGCTGCTGAGTGCGAAAATATTGCGGACATCGTCGTCCACAACGAGAACTTTCTTTCCGACCAGCGCTTCATCGGAACGGTGCAGGCGATCAAGCATCCGCTGCTTCTCAACAGGAAGATCGGTGACGACGCGATGCAAAAACAGCGCCGTTTCATCGAGGAGGCGCTCCGGCGATTCGACGCCTTTGACCACCACACTGCGGGCGAGCGTATGGAGCCGGGCGTCCTCTTCCGGCGAGAGCTCTTTACCTGTGAAGACCACGACTGGCAATTCGCACAGAGCTGGACTGTCACGGAGAGAGTCGAGCACGTCGAACCCAGACATGTCGGGCAGCCGAAGGTCCAGAACCATGCAGTCGAAGGACTCGCCGCTCACGGCATTGAGTGCCTCCGCCCCAGTAGAGACAACGGTAACGTCAATATCTTCGTGACCGAGCAGTTCTCGAACACTGAGCTGCTCAGCAGGATTGTCCTCCACGATGAGCAGGCGTTTCTGGCGCGGAGATGAATAACTCTTGATGCGCTCAAGGGCGCCCTGAACACCCTCAGCCGTTACAGGTTTGGTAAGGAACGCGAAAGCGCCGCGGGTGAGGCCGTGCTGACGATCTTCGTCAAGCGTGAGCATCTGGACAGGGATGTGGCGCGTTGCGGGATCTTGTTTCAGATGATTCAAGACGGTCCACCCAAGCATGTCGGGCAGAAAAACATCGAGAGAAACTGCGCTTGGATGGTATTCGCGCGCAAGCGAGAGTGCCTGAGCGCCGCGATGGGCGATCAGGATTTTGAATCCCGCATCGCGAGCCAGATCACGCAGGACGCGAGCGTAATGGGGATCATCCTCGACGATGAGCAGAATGGAATCTTCAGGCGCGAGATCGTC
>JASHYE010000517.1 GCA_030043155.1 Candidatus Acidiferrales bacterium
ATTCGCCCAATGTAGCCAGATTCTTCGAAGGCGCCCGCCAGCACAACCGTCGCGTATGCACGCAGGTGGCGATGACGAGGCAAACTGAAACTCGAATGCAGGGTTTCAATTCCAGGAGTGACGCGGCGAAATTTGACAGTGCCGCTCGGTGCTCGCACGCTTAATTGTAAAGCTGAACCTACAACGGACACAATGACAAGCTAGGAATCTCACCCTGAAATGTTGGATTCATATCACCTGGTGGGATACAACCGGACGCGCGTTTCCACCCGATTGGTATACGGACACGTTTAGTATCGTAGAGGATCGAGTCATCTCATCATATTGGCGGGGTACGCGACGATCCAACTGCTGATTCGCTGTGCCTACGGGACGGGGCCGGATGTGCATTCCGTGGTGTGAACAAATTGCTGTGGCAGGAAATCGGTTGAGTGTAGATTCAGGAACATGAAAGAGAGCTCGCGGCGGGAATTTGATGCGGTCGACCGCACGGCGGATCCAAATGATTTCGTAAAATACCTGGACACGACCCGGGCGACAGATTTTTTCCGGCAGATCAAGCAGCGCATGTTGGAGATGCTGGAACTGCGCGAGGGCGAAAGCGCCGTGGATCTGGGATGTGGCACCGGCGAGGACGCGCGTGCGATGGCTGCGCGATCAGGGCCGCACGGCAGCACGGTCGGAGTGGATTTGAGCGCGACGATGATTGCCGAGGCGCGGCGGCGGTCTGGCAGGAACACGAGTGGCATCGAGTTTATTCAGGGAGATGTGCAGAAGCTACCGTTCGAAGACGAATGCTTCGACGCCGTGCGCACAGAGCGCGTTGTGCAGCACACTCCGGATGCGGAGGCGGCGATCGGTGAGATGGCGCGCGTGGCGAAGCGCGGCGGGCGAATCGTGATCTGGGAAGGCGACCTGGACTTGTTCATTATTGACGCGGCGGATTACGAAACCAGCCGCGTGATGCAGCGGTTCCTCTGCGACGGATTCCGTCATGGCGATATTGGGCACCGGCTATACCGGGCATTCCTGGAATGCGGCTTCGCGGACGTGCGGACGATACCGCTGGTGGGGCGATTCACGGATTTCGGGTTGATCGAGAGCGCGTTTGATTTGCCGGCTTCGGTGGAGCGGGCGGTAGAGCAGAAACTGATCGAGGCAGAGCGAGCGGCCCGGTGGCTCGAATCACTGCGCGAGGCGGCGAGAGTAGGAGACTTTTTTTCGGTGATTGGCGGATTTATCACTTTCGGACGCAAGAGATGATCCTCACGGACGGCCCGAGCATGGCGCCGGATGGAGCGCAAATGGTTCCCTCAAATAGCAAGAAAACGCAAGTTGCAGCGGCGGGCGATGCGTTACTTTTGCCCGGAAGGTGACGGAGGACGCGAACAAGTTCGAATCGCCTTGCGTAGGAGACAGTCTGAAGCAAGTGTGAAAACTATCGAGCCAGTTGCACGAAACTCTGCGATGGCATCTTTCGTGTCCACGGTTTCCTCTTGGATTGGCAAAAATGCACCAACCAAGATGTGTCAACTAATAGGGAACAACTTAGAATAGCTTGGAACGCTTCGCTTGCACTTTTTTGCCATTCTTTGCCGACCTGCCAGTTTTGCTGCGTGTGCATCCGAAAAAAGCAAGAAAGTGCAAGCTCAGAATGTGTAGCGCCTGTATTCTGCGATCCGTCCGGCGTCATCATGGAATATTGACGACAAGCATGAAGAAATGCTTCGAAATTATTTCGCCGCTGCTTTTGGTATGTTTGTTCAGCCTGGGAGTAGAGAGAAAAATGTCCCAGAAGTCTTCGCAAAGCCTGTCTGATAAGGCGCGTTCGTCTTTCGCGCGTGTCTTAATTTCTAACGGTCCATCGCCCCAGATGCCCAAATCAGCCGCCTCGGTATTTGGCTGGCTGGTGGGCGACTGGGAGGCCAAAGTCTACGACTACAGACCGGGTAAATCTCCCCAGTGGGTTGGCAACGGCGAATGGCATTTTTCTTGGGTTCTCGAAGGACGCGCTATCCAGGACGTTTGGATCGTCCCAAAACTGATGGATCGAAATTCCAGGACGCCTAAAGATCACAATCGGTACGGAACGACCCTGCGCATCTACGATCCAAAAATTGATGCCTGGCGAGTGTTTTGGTTCAATCCGGTCACACAGGATCGGACTGAAATCGTCGCCAGAAAGATTGGCAATGACATCATCCAACAAGGCATCGATGATGACGGTTCGTTCGTGCGATGGATATTCACGGATATCAAGCCGAATTCATTTGTGTGGCGCGGCGACTCTTCAAAGGATGGAGGCAAAACCTGGCAATTGGATTCGCAGTTCGTCGTCCGCCGCGTCAATAAGCAACAAGTTCAGGTCCGCCTTCCAGATCACGATTCGCCATCGCGCTTCGCCACGCGCGCTACTTCTCCGATTCTGGGCTACCGACGCGCACAAGTGGCTCAACGTGCCTCACGATAGCGTAATCGCCATCGTTCGGAATGCCGAAACTCTGCGGCGCTCCATGTCGATTTCCGCGTGGTACTAGTCTTCGGATGCCGATGCAAAGCGCCAACCCATGCACTGGGGACCTGAATTATCCCGTCGTGTCCGTGCGATCGAAGTGCGGGCGACTCTGCGCTCGCTCGAAAAGCGCACGGGCGGGAAGTGCATCGACCGTATCTAGGGACACGCTTAAAAAAATTGCCGCAGGCATATAGGCATGGGCCCGACGGGTTGGTCGAAATGACCATGCCGCGCGGTGCGAAATGAGGCGTTCGTCGCGGGAGATTCTGTTAGAGACAAGAGGTCACAACCGTTCAAGACAGTTCACGCCACGCATGGTATGAGCGTGAAGCCTTCGACACAAAGATTGTCTTGGGCGAAGATGCGGCGAACCAGTTGCGTGACGATGTCTGGGGTCAGAATTCGCATCTTTTGTTGCTGGTGAGTGACCACTTGTCACTCGTAACTTCCGCGGAGGGGTGCACGATGTCGACATTGATGCAAGACATTCGACAGGCCATCCGCATCCTGGCCAAAACACCGGGGTTCGCGGCGATCGCCATTTTGACACTGGCGCTGGGGATCGGCGCGAACACGGCGCTATTTTCCGTGGTGAATGGCGTGCTGCTCAATCCGCTGCCATATCCACATCCCGAACAGCTCGCGGCGCTCTATGGAGCGGCTCCCGGATTCGATCACGTGCCCATCGCTTATCCGAATTTTCTGGATTGGCAGCGCGATAATCACTCCTTCTCATCAATCGCGCTCTACAAGAACGAAGATTATAACTACACGGGCGCGGGGCTGGCGGAACGGCTGAGTGGTTACATGATTTCCGCGGATTTTTTTTCGACGCTCGGCGTGCATGCGATTCTCGGGCGAACGTTCCGGCCCGAGGATGACCAGCTCGGCGCGGCGCCAGTGGTGGTTCTCGGCGGAGGGCTCTGGCAGCAGAGGTTCGCGGCTTCGCCGGATGTCATCGGCAAATCCATTGTGCTGGACGGCACTTCGTACACGATCATCGGTGTGATTCCCGCAAGTTTTACCTTCCGCGGAACCGACCGCAGCGTGTACGTCCCTATCGGTCAGTGGAGCGAACCGATGTTTCACGACCGGCGCATCGTTTTCAGCTCGGAGATGATCGGACGTTTGAAACCCGGCGTGACGATCGCCGAAGCGCAGGCAGACCTCGCGACTGTTGCGCATAACCTCGAAATGACGTATCCGGACGCGGATAAGAGCATTGGCGCTATGGTTGTTTCCATGAAGCAAGACATGATCGGAAATGTGCGGCCGTTTCTGCTGGTGCTTATGGGAGCGGTGGGATTCGTCCTGCTGATCGCCTGCGTGAACGTTGCAAATCTCCTGCTCGCACGCGCCACGGGACGCTCGCGAGAGTTTGCGATTCGCGCGGCGCTGGGCGCGAGCAACGGCCGAATCGTTCGCCAGCTTCTCACGGAGAGCACTTTGGTAGCCGGCATGGGCGGCGCGCTAGGGCTTTTGATCGCATACTGGGGCACGAAAGCGGTGCTCGGAGCGCTGCCGGGAATACTGCCGCGCGCGAACGAAATTTCACTCGACGGGCGCGTGTTGCTGTTTACGGCGCTGCTTTCGTTTTTCGTCGGAATCTTTTTCGGTCTCGCGCCGGCGCTGAAATCCTCGCGTGCGGATTTGCAGGAAGTGCTTAAGGAGGGTGGGCGCGGATCGAGTGGCGCCCGCCACCGGCTGCAGGCAGTTTTCGTCGCCGGCGAAGTGGCTATGGCACTGATTCTGCTTGTGGGGGCGGGACTGATGATTCGCAGTCTCGCGGCGCTGTGGCGCGTCAATCCAGGCTTCAATCCCAGTCAGGCGATTACGTTTAGCTTGTCACTGCCGACATCACCCACGACGACGACCGCAGAAACACGCGCGCGGTTGCGCCAGTTTGATGCAACGATGCTGTCGATACCGGGCGTGGAGGCGGTCTCCGCGACGCTTGGCTCGCGTCCGATGCAGCACGATTCCACCGAAGCCTTCTGGATCGAGGGCCAGCCGAAGCCCGCGGAGCTAAATGACATGCATCAATCCTTGTTTACTCTGGCCGGGCCCGGTTTCCAGAAGGCCATGGGCATTGCGCTTGAGCGCGGACGGTTCATCAGGCCGCAGGATAATGAGAATTCACCGATTGTAATCGTTGTCGACGACGTTTTCGCTCACCAATTTTTTCCCGACGAAAGTCCGATTGGCAAGCACATCAACCTGGCAACGTTCGGCGTGCAGGCGGAAATTGTTGGCGTCGTCAAACACGTGAAGCAGTGGGGGCTTGACGCAGATCCGAAAGGGGCCCTCGAAGCGGAATTTTTCTATCCCTTCATGCAACTTCCGGACGAAATCATGCAACTGGCTGCCACTGGGGTCGTCGTCGTGCTGCGTGCGAAAGGCGATCCCGCAGCATTGATGGGGCAGGTGCGCGCGGCCGTAGGGCAGCTTGATCCGCGTGACGTGATCTACAACGTTTCAACAATGCAAGCAGTCGTCGCTCGCTCGTTCGCGGCGCGGCGATTTACAATGATCTTGCTGGACATTTTCGCCGCGCTGGCGCTCGCGCTTTCGTGCGTCGGAATCTATGGCGTAATTTCGTATCTCGTGGGGCAGCGCATCCATGAAATTGGCGTCCGCATTGCACTCGGAGCGCAGACGGGCGACGTGCTGCGACTGATTCTGGGCGATGGTGCACGGATGGCACTCGCGGGAATCGGCATCGGGATCATCGGCGCGCTGGGTTTGACGCGATTAATGTCACGGATGCTTTTTGCCGTGAGCGCTACGGATCCGCTGACGTTCGCGGGTGTCGCCGTGCTACTAGTCATTGTCGCGCTGGCGGCGTGTTACTTGCCCGCTCGCCGTGCAATGAATGTCGATCCAATGGAAGCGCTGAGGTACGAGTGACGGATAGTCGCGCCAGCGGCCACAGGGTCGAAAATCATTGCGTGCGTGGTGGATTGGGATGTGTAGACACGCTGTGACATTTACAAGCAGTTTTCGGGGTGCTCAATAACGTGGTGTTGAATCAGGTTCTCGTTTCCTTGGCGACGATCAGACAGCGGCGCTGATCACTGATGCCATCCAGGAAGGTGGCACTTGCTGGTGTGGCAGCATTGTGAAGCAGCGCCAAGGCGGTGCGGATTAGCGTATCTTCCTGGGCGACTACCGAATCGGAAGTAAGCTGCGGCATGGAAGCTATATTGCGGAATCGCTTCTGTGGAAGTCCAGTACAGCCGTTTGCAGAGGGGGGCCTGCCCAATGAAAGCTCACGGCGACTTGTACCATCTCTTTCTGCTTTTGTGCTTCGTGTTGATCCTGAGCATTTGGTTCCCTGTCGACAACGCGGCGGCCGCCCCCAATCCCGTGCGCGTCACTCTCGGCGAGGCAGTTGTCCCGCTGAACGGCCCGTGGAGGTTCCACACCGGCGATGATCCTCGCTGGGCGGACCCCAACTTCGACGATTCTTCCTGGGAAACAGTTGACCTAACACCGGCCGTTGGCGCTCACGACTCTGACGTGGGCCTGACCGGTTACGTTCCGGGTTGGGGGACACGCGGCCATGCTGGTTATTCCGGGTACGCGTGGTACCGGATTCGCATTTCTGTCTTTGTACCTCAGGGTAAAGCTCTCGCGCTGTGCGCTCCTTACTATGTCGACGGCGATTATCAAGTTTTCGTAAACGGCAAACTGTTAGGCGGAACAGGCGATTTTTCGAAGCAGCCGCCTGTTGTCTACAACATTCACATCCCCAAGTTTTTTCCGTTGCCGCAATCGCTTGTCAGCGTACCGTCCGACAACCAAAGCTCGCTCATCGCCGTTCGGGTCTGGACGCCTCCTGTCCTCCTCGGAACTCCGGATGCTGGCGGAATCCATATAGCGCCGGCCTTCGGCACAACGCAAGGGGCCGAATCCCTTTACCATGCCCAATGGTCGCAGATGATCGAGGGCTATATCGTGGACGCTTCCGAAGGCGTGCTCTTCTTAGTTCTCGCGGTGATGGTTTGCACTTTGATTCTGTTCGATCGCTCCGATGCCGCGTATTTCTGGCTTTTCACCGCACTTGTTCTGATCGCGTGCGCGCGTGGCAATCAAGCGGTCTTCTTCTGGTGGCAGTTCGAGAGTATTCATGGATTCGAGCTGACAACAATTGTTACTTTTGTTCCCTTGAGTATCGCCGCCTGGACACTCGCCTGGTGCTACTGGTTCCGTTTGTCTGAGGGCGTTTGGATATCAAAGCTGATCGGCGTTCTCGCCGCGCTCTTCGTCGTATCGGAATTTTTGCGCCGCTCCTGGTTTTACGGCGTCTTTCCACATTGGTTTAACAGTGCCGCATTTTTCTGCATCACTTCCGTGCGCTGGCTGTTTTTACTCCTGACGCTCTTCATCATTTTCCGCGTCATGTCCCGTCAGGACCGCGAAAAATGGTTTGCCTTACCCGCACTGCTATTGGTGTCCGTCGGTCTGTTTACGCCGGAACTAGTGAAGCTGCACATTCCGGGAATATGGTTTCCATTTGGCGTGGGCGTTTCTCTCAGCGAATTTGCCTATGCAATCTTCGACGTGGCCATGTTCCTATTGTTACTGCATCGGCTTTATTCCTTCCGCCTCCAGCAACAGCCAGCCATCGCTTGTTCCACTTGACGGGATCTGAACTCCCCAGTTTCGACGGAGCGCTAGGTCAACCGTGCGGTCACGGACTTCATAATGCAGCTAACGGGACGCCTGTGCTTGAGCGGGAGCACAGGTGAACACTTCTGTTCCAATTATCACCTGGTTCAAGTCCCCACCCTCTCTGCCCTAGCTTCAGAATTCGTGGGTTAGGTTTCCTTCCTAAAACGCTTCCCAAGACATTCTTCTTTCTGAACGGCGGCTACTTCCGCGCACCAAACCTCCTTAGCCACGCGAAAATGCGCCTGCCGGCCATTTGCGGCCTGTCCAAAGGTACAGGGTGTGGACCCGTACCAAATCCGGCCTCCGAGTACAGTTGGCTCGTTTCGTTCGCGAAACCGGCCATTCACATCCTGGATATTCCAGCCGGATGGCACGTACAACCATTCAGTGCGTATTGCTGAGAATTCACAAACTCCTTGTTGACATGGGGAAGAGAATAGGTTTCAATAGATCCCAGTTGATACTTAGTTGCAACTGGAAAAAAGGGAGAAAATTAGGAAAAATCCTGTTCCAGGTCTGATCTCGCTCTTTCGCGTTACAGCGGGCCCTTGAAATAAAAAACGGTCCTCACGACGAAACCTTTTGGCGAAGGGTCATGAGGACCGCAAATCGACAAGCCCGATAGGCTGGCGATCGCCGTTATTATACATACGCGAGCCAGCCACGGGCAATTTTAGGAGAAAGATTAACGTGGCCGACAACGCATCCGGTGGTAGCCGCAGCTCTTTCCGCGCTCAGCTTTTCGCGCCTCAAGTCCGTCCAGTATCCGCGCTTCCGGCGCGTCGCATTCTTGTGCCCCTATTCCTTGCCCTTCTTGCGCTTCTGCCGGTCGCCACGTCTCTTCGCGCCGCCGATGGCGGAACTCTCCTCGGTACCGTAACCGATCCTCACAGCGCCATCGTGCCCGGCGCGAGGGTGACCGCCACCGATACAGCCACCGGTGTGAAGCAAACCGTCATGGCCGATAGCCAGGGCTTTTACTCTTTCCATCTCTCTGTCGGTCGCTACGACGTTGAAATCGACGCTCCTGGCTTCCAGCCCTTGCGCCGCACGGGAGTCGTCATCCACATAGACAGCAAGATCGTCGTCGACGCCTCTCTTACGGTTGGCGAAAACACCGAAACGGTCACGGTCTCGGCTGCCAGCGTTCACGTGGACACTTCCGATACACAAATGGGCGAAGTCATCACCGACAATCAAATGACTTCCGTGCCACTCAACGGTCGCAGCTACACGGATCTGCTCTCTCTCCAGTCCGGCGTCGTTCCCGTCACGTCTCTCACGCCCATCGACATGCAAGACGTCGGCGTCAGCGCTTTCTCTCCCTCTGGCGTTTTCAATCCCGGCACGATCTCCATGAATGGCCAGCGCGAATCGGCGAACAGCTTCGTCGTCAATGGCAGCGACGTGGAAGAGGAGGTCAACAACGGCGCAGCTGTGATTCCCAGCCTCGATTCCATCGCCGAGTTCCGCATTCTTACCAGCAACTTCGACGCAGAATATGGCGAATTCAGCGGTGGCCAGATCAATGTCGT
>JASHYE010000518.1 GCA_030043155.1 Candidatus Acidiferrales bacterium
ATTCAAAATCACCACATGCGAACACACCCGCTCCACCGTCTCCAGTTCATGTGAGCTGAACAGCACCACTTTTCCGCGCGTCGCGAGTTCCTGAATCAGGCTGCGCAGCACCAGGCTCGTGCCCACGTCCAGGCCCGAAAATGGCTCGTCCAGCAATAGGAGTTCCGGATTGTGCAGCAGCGCCGCCGAAAGCAAAACTTTTTGCCGCATTCCTTTCGAATACGCTGCAATCGCCACATGCCGGTTGCCGTGAATCCCTAAAAGCCGAAGTAAGCCGTCGATGCAATCCGCAGTTGCTTTCTCCGGCAGATTCCGCAGTTGCCCCACCATCGTCAGATACTCGAGCCCGCTCAAATGCGAATACAGATGAGGTTCTTCCGGCACGTAGCCCAGGCGCTGCTTGTAGCTGAGCAGGTCCCGCTCGATCGACTCGTCGCCGAACAGCACCTTGCCCGCCGTACTCTCCATCAGTCCGGCGATTATTTTCATTGTCGTGGATTTTCCAGAACCGTTCGGCCCGAGGTAGCCGGTAATCTCGCCAGCACGGGCGACGAAGCTCACATCGTCGACCGCGATGATTCCCTTGAACCGCTTACATAGATGCCGCAATTCTAATTCCGACATGGCGCGCCTCACAAAGACTATGTAGCATTCTGCTTACATCACTTACCTATTGTCAAGTAGCATGCTACATAGCTACAATGCACTCATGCCCGCTTCCGCCAAACTCTCTCACACCGCTGCGATCATCCTTCAGGCCATTCATGCGGGACGCGTCTACGGCTTCAGCGTGATGGAAACCACCGGCTTACCGAGCGGAACTGTCTATCCGGCGCTGCGACGGCTCGAGCGCGACGGCCTGATCGGCTCGCAGTGGGAATCGCAGCGAATCGCCGACGCGGATCAGCGGCCCGCTCGCAAGTATTATCGAATCACTCCCTCGGGCAAGATCACACTGCAAGCTTCGCGTAAACGCTATCCGCTGCTCGCTCGATTGTTTCCGGTTTCTGCAGGAGGAAAAGCATGACCTCTCGCGCATTCCATGTCGCCATTCTTCGCAATGCCGCCGTGCTCGTGCCCGCGCCGCGAAGGGCCGACTGGTTCGCCGAATGGAACGCAGAGCTCTGCTACATCGACCGCGACGCCACCGCGTTTTGCCTTGGTTCTTTTCGCGACGCGCTCTGGCTCCGCTGCCACACTCCCGGCGCAATCCGCCGCATGTTCAGCGTGGATTCGCCTTTGCGTTGCGTGCTTTTTCTGGTGAGCCTCGTCGCACTCACCCTGTCGCTCATTTTTCCGTTCCGGGATCTCTGGCGCTCGTCTTGGTCCCCACCAGGCGCCGGACAGTTCGCGCTGGCAATATTTCAGATGTACCTGATGGCGCTGCTCGTGCTTTCGGCGCTGTGGCCGCCGTCGCTCGGCGACTATCCCGCTGATCCTTCCGGGCCCTCCCCGAAAATCCGGATGCGTCGCTGGGCTTTTCTCTCAGCCAAATTCGCGCTCCTCACGCCGATACCGATGTTCCTGACCGTTGCGCTTCTCCCAGTGTTTCCGGGCGCGCCGTCCATCCTGATATTTATCTGGATTTTCGGATTCCGTTGGGCCCTCGCCGACCAGCGCAGCCGCTGTCCCGTCTGCCTGCATTTTCTTTCGAATCCTGTCACCATCGGCAGCCCATCGCAAAGCATCCTCGGCCGCTATGGTACAGAACTAGCTTGCCCGCACGGCCACGGAGTCCTCTACGTTCCCGGCGCTCCCACTACGTGGTCCAGCCGCCAGCGCTGGCAATATTTGTCATCATAGGGCAAGCTTTTTCTGAAACAGCCGTGGAGCGAGCCTGAGCGGAGCTAGTTTATTGTGCCTTGTGTAAGGCCCTGTATGCGGCTGATGGGAATCGTGGTCGAGCCGAAGGCGTGCCGGCCGTAGTCGTATACCACGATTTTCAGGTTGGTCGTTCGCGCGTCTAGAACAAGGGTCTCGTGATACGTTAGTCCTCCTTGTAGGGCAACGTCATACGCTTGGGGCCCTAAACGGAAGCGATAACCCGTTTCATATCGCTGAAGAACCTTATCGCTATCATCCCTCTGAGCGACGGCGTAGTCCAGGTCGGCCTCGCGCTGGCCCGGAATCTCATCGAATTCCACTCGTTTGCCCGGAACGAATACCGCCAAGTTCAGCACGGCATTCGCTGAGGAGGTTTTTGGGTGCGCCACTTTCACGGCAACCTCAACCGGCACTTGCATGGCATCGAGGCGGCTTTCTTGGGCCTCATTTGCAAGCACGTCCAGCTCTTGCGGCGCGTAGGTTCTTGTAGGGAAGGCGTAATAACCCTTGCGCGCGCGGACGCTCAGCCCCGGGCGATCCACACGCACTTGGAGTTTATGGAACTTTCCGTTCCACCGAATTTGCGGCGCAAAGCCCAGCAGATAGGAGAAGCGCGAGTCGTCCATCGCTCTTTCGAGCGCGTCTGCGATGCCATTGGTGTTGAAATAGGCCACACCGCCGGTGTTATCGGCGATTTGCGCCATGACCATTTGCGCCTGCTCATTATGGGGGTAGACGTCTGTCCCCGGCATGGCCGCACCGGGCGATGTGGGCACGGAGTACGGTGCCTGCAACCCAGTGGCATCGACCGGATACACGGCGACGTTCGCGCTTTCCAGAAGGCGTTCAGCGTCTTCGAATAGCTCTCCATAAGTCTGCACTGCTGGCGCCAAGGGGGAATTATTCAATTGCGGCTTCGGTCCGGTCAGAGAACTCGCCGGTAGGATTGTATTCTCAAGGCCAAAGGTGACGGGGAAACTGCCCGAAAGCCAGAGCAGATTTTTCCTTCCCGGCACGCCCGCGACGTGCAAAGCGATCGTGCGAAACGCCGCCAAGGTCATTTCCGTGCGGCGTTCCTGATAGAAATCCCCGACGGTCTCGTTCATCTGCTCCATTTTCAGCATCATCTGCTGAAGCAGGCTGCCCATCGCTGACGAACCTCCGGCAGAGGCGATTAGGCTAGCCGAGAAGGGCAAATTCGCTTGCGACGCACTCAGCTCGGAAGCAGGCTCTGCGAGAGTGTTTTGTCCCATGTAGGCTTTCGCCGCGCGCACCAGAAGTGCATCATCGCCAGTAAAATCCTGAAGGATGCGCAGGCCGTTGCCCAGAGCGTATAGCGCGACATGATCCTGCGGTTTGAGACCCTCGATGCACTTCAGCAGTTGCTTGTTGGCGTAGACCTGATCGCCAAACGGCGTATTCAGCGCATCCGCCAGAATGATGGTGAGATTCACCGGCAGGCTGGCATCCCGCCCGGGGAAATTGGTGAAGATGTTAGGCGACAGCTTTGCCGGCAGGGCCTCCTGCGACGGCGATGCGGAAATCCCGTCGGAAAACTTGTCGAGGAACTCGATGCGCTGCAACTGTCCGTTATCGTAGACTTTGAAGTCGCTCTCTTTCAGATCCTCAACCGGATTGCCCCGCCGATCACGGACGATCACGTCGACATTGACTATGCGCGTGTTTACGCGCATCACCGGCAGCTTCTGCCCGGATTTTCCTGAGGATTGTTCATTCTGTGGGGCGACATTTTTCGCTGGCGGACTCTGCGCCTGGGCAAACGTGGCCACCAGAAAGGCAAAGCCCGCCACAGCAATGCCCGCAGCCAATGGCCTCCGCTTCGACAAAGTCACGAAGTTCATAACTACCGCTTAGGTAACATCCGTATCCAAATGTATCACGATTCAGTGGCTCGTGTTTGGAGGTTACCTCGGCGCCAACGCAACAATCGTACCACGCTCCGCACACCCACAAATTCGGCGGGTTCCCCTTGGCAAAAAACACTCCCGGCAAGCAGGGTGACGCAGCAGCAGCCGGTCCTCGTGGGTCACGGCCTTCGTGCAGGCGCGTTAAGACATGGGAGAGAGGATCCAATTAAAGGGCAAGATTTGAAGCAGCTTCGTCTTGGACGCTTTTCCGTGCCATCCACAATTGGGAGTGGGGCATGAGAGTTCTTCATTGCCGTACATGCGCATGGCTTCGGATTCAGAGAGCGATGCTGGGGCGTCCCGTCTCTGTAAGTTGATGTTATGATGACCTTTAGGGCATTGAAAGACTAATCTGTAAG
>JASHYE010000067.1 GCA_030043155.1 Candidatus Acidiferrales bacterium
CTGGACCCGTCGAGATGCAGAAAGGCGTACCCGCCCGAGACATCGATCTTTTGGGCGTAGGAACTGGCGGCCAAAAATGAAAAGGTCAGCACCGCCAAAATCACTTTAATCGTCTTCATCTATCGCTCCTCGTTGGATTTAACTCACAGTCCCATTTGGGGAGCCGGCTTCGCCTTGCCCGGACCGGCGATTGCTCCGTTTTTGAGAGCCTTGCCGGACTGTAAGTGTTTATTTGCCTTGAATTTCCCCGCAAACAGGTTAGGTCAACCGAGCGGCAAGGGTCAACGATTTGGGGTGCCCAGTGTCACGAAAAGGTATCCTGAACTTCCGGTCGAAGTATTCATTAAGTCTATTAGTATCATACAGTTATTCTAGCAGTCCCTGACTAAAACGTCTGCTGAAGCACTATGGCTTTTTCGTTGGCTTCCCGGCGGCTGGCGGCCCTTGCAAACCGAATACAGAATTCACTTCCGGGGGCAGATTACCCATCCGCCCTATGAAGGTCACCACCTGCCAGATATCTTCATCCTTGAGCACATTTTTCCATCCCGGCATGCCCGTCCAACGTATCCCATGCACCGTGATGTAATAATTGTCCGCATCGCCCATATCGGCAGCATCCGTCATGAACTGAGGCGCATGCGGATAGAGCGATTCACCGAGAGCTGACCGGGGATGGGCGGGGTCACCATGGCAAAGGGCGCAGTGATCGAGGTAAACGGCGGCGCCGGCGATTAGGTTCTGCGTTGTCGGCTGCAACGGGTTCGTCACCTTAGGCGCATAGCGGTCGACGCTCGCGTCCATCGCGCCGCCGACCAGATGCCGCTCCCAGGATGAGGGTGCCTGGTCGGCGCGCATGTCGACCCGGCCGGTTTCCGCTACAAAAATCACAGCAATGATGATCGCAGCGATGGTGATCAAAATTCCGAGTATCAACGCCTTCATTCTTCCCTCCTCAGCGTTAGCTCTCCCCTAATTATCAGCGAACCACACGCGCAAATCACCCGAAAGTCGTGCGCGCAGGGTAACATGGAACGACATGTCTTCGGCTGCACAATTCACTGCGAGACCCGGCGCGTACGCGATGCAAGAATCGGGCGTCCTCGCGAGCAAGAGCGCGCGCTGGATGGTCGCCATCGCTTCAATGGCCAGCGCCATCATGGAACTGGTTGACACTTCCGCAGTGAACGTCAGCCTGCCTTACATTGCCGGCAATCTTTCCGCGTCAGTGGACGAAGCAACATGGGTGCTGACGTCCTATCTCGTCGCGAACGCGATTATTCTGCCGCTCTCCGGCTGGATGGCGAACTACTTTGGACGCAAGCGCCTGCTGATGGGCTCGGTCATCGGCTTCACCATCGCCAGTGTTCTTTGCGGGCTCGCGCCGAATTTGCCATTGCTGGTTTTTTTTCGCGTGCTGCAGGGTGCGGCAGGCGGCAGCCTTCAACCGATCACCCGGGCAATCATGCTCGAAGCGTTTCCGCGCGAGGAGCGCGGTCACGCGATGGCGCTTTGGGGCGTAGGAATCGTAGTTGCACCCATTGTCGCGCCAATGCTGGGCGGCTGGCTCACGACGGACTACTCCTGGCGGTGGATCTTCTTTATCAACGTCCCCATCAGTATATTGGCGCTTTTTCTGGTGCAAACGCATGTTTTCGATCCATCCTACATTCGGCGGCGTTCGAGGAGCATTGATTACTGGGGCATGGGCATGCTGGCAACCGGCATAGCTGCTCTGCAAGTGATGCTCGATAAGGGGCAGGAAGATGACTGGTTCGGCTCGCATTTCATCATCATGATGTGCATTGTCGCCGTGGCCGCGCTGGTCGCGTTCGTTCTTTGGGAATTGCACACGCGCGAGCCTGTGGTGCACTTCAATCTGATGCGCTACCGAACTTTCGCTACCGGCACTTCCCTTTCCATGGTGCTGTTTTTTGGACTTTACGGCAGCATCGTGCTTCTGCCGCTTTTCATGCAGGAGCTTTTGAATTTTCCTGCGGTCACAGCAGGATTCTGGAATTCACCCCGCGGAATCGCCACGCTGATTTTCATGCCCATTGCGGGATTCTTGATTGGCAAGCGATGGGACATGCGCGCGCTGCTGACCGCCGGACTCGTCGTTTCGGCGATTGGCGCGTACATGTTCTCTTTCCTGAATCTAAATGCGGGGCCGTGGGACTTTTTCTGGCCGCAAATGGTCATGGGTGCGGGTCTGTCGTTCATGTTTGTGCCGCTCGCAACCATCACGGTGGATCCAATTCCGCAGGAAGAAATGGGCTATGCGACCAGCTTGATTGCTTTGTCGCGTAATTTGGGCGCGGGTTTTGGTATTTCGATTTTCACCGCGTTCATTGACCGGCGCTCGCAATTTCATCAGGTGCGGCTGATCGGAGAAATGGCCACTCGCCCAAACAACATGTCGAGTTTTCGCTCAGGCATGCAGGCGTACCTTTTCCAACACGGTGACGCCGCCGCGCGCGCTTCAGAGCAGGCGCTCGTTGGGATTTATTCCGAGGTGCTGCGCCACGCCTCATTGATGAGTTATCTCGATGGCTTCCGTGTCCTGGCTGTGCTCTTGCTTGTCGCCGCGCCGTTTATTTGGATCATGAAGAAGCCGCACTTCAAAAAGCCCGGTGGTGGCGCATGATTTGCAGCCCACGGCGCGATGTGCACAACAGAAGCGAAGTGTGCCGTTATTCAATCATCGGCCGGCGCTGGTCTAGTGCGCGGGCGGGAGATGAAATAAAAAATCGGCCCGAGGGTGATGAGCACCAGTCCAACGGCAAGCGAACTCGTCGCGCCAATCGTTTCCGTATGATTGCGCAGAAATGCGGCAACCATCAGCGCGAGCGGCGGCAAGCCGATGAGAATCGCGCCAATCACCCCTCCGGGAACACGATATGGCCGCTGCAGCTCAGGCTCGCGGATGCGCAAACCAACCAGCGCCCAAAATTCTAGGAGTATGCTTGAGCCGGTAAGCAACACATCGATGATGACCAGGTGCTCGAAATTCAAGAACAGACAAGCAGCCCATCCAATAGCGCACGCCGTAATGGCCACCACCGGCATTCCAGTTCTCGCCGACGTGCGCGCGAAAATTTTCGGCAGGTAACCGTCCTGCGCCATAACCAACGGCAAACGCGTGAACGAGAGCATCAGCGCATTAAAGCAGCCAATGGCTCCGATCGCGCCGCCAAGAGCCAGCGCAATCGAAAGCCAATTCCCTCCTATGGCGCGGCCCACGTCAACCCATCCGCCG
>JASHYE010000519.1 GCA_030043155.1 Candidatus Acidiferrales bacterium
GATATGCGGCCAGCCCGCGATCTGCGGTTCCGTCGGCGTGCCGAATTTGGACACAAACCATTCCTGAACGAGCGGATGCGCCCATTCGAGACCAGCCACTGTTTGCGCTGCGGTGATCGAATTCATCTGGAGGAGAGACGCCGCAGAATCGCGCGCCTTCGCCTTATTATCGCCTAAGTGAACCTGTTAGGCAAAGGCAGTCGAATTACCTGATCCATCTATTTTTTTTCTCCCTGGCAATCCTGCCTTTTGGGACAGGTATCAGAAACGTGGTCCGCGACGCTCCACTCTCCTGGAGCAACTGCGCCGCAGCTAAAATAGAGCATTCGGTGGCAGAGGAGGTTCCATGCGCCGGCTGATTCCCTTTATCCTTGCGGCTTGTTTCGCTCTGGCAGCTCCGGGTGTCGCCGCTCACGTGCAAACCGGTAAGCTCATAGGAACAGTTCTGACACGAACTGGCGCGCCCGCCGCCGGCGCCGAAGTAATCATCGAGCGCTCCGATGGTTCAGCTCCCGTCGCGGCTCGAACCGATTCTTACGGTCGCTTTGTCTTCAACTTTGTTCTGGCCGGTTACTATGACATCCGCGCTTCCCGAGGGCATACGACCACCCCCTGGAAGCACAACGTCATCATTCATTCGGGACGAAAAACGATCATCGATCTGCGCCTCGAACCCATAAAAACCGCGTCCGCTCGATAGAGCGTATTCAAATTTCCCCGCGGCCAAACTTCACACGGTGTGCTTCCGGCCCCAGAGTGACGACGATTGCTCCCAAAATCAGCACCGTCGCCGCGAACAGCCCCATCGCGTGCCCATAGCTCATATTGCGGCTCATGATCGCTTCTAGATACGCGCTGGAAGCCGCGAACACCACTCCGACTTGGTATGCGAACCCCGGGAAAAATCCTCGCAGCGTGTCCGGCGAAAGTTCATTAATGTGCGCTGGAATCACTCCCCACGCGCCTTGCACCATGAATTGCATTAGGAACGCGCCGATCAGGATCACACCGAGCGTCGGAGCGGCGATCCACGCAGGAATTAAAATCACCGCGAGAATAATTGCAGCAACGATGGCACGCCGCCGCCCATGTTTGTCCGAATAAAGTCCAACGAGGACCCCACCGGCAATCGCACCGATCATTGAGATTATCGTGATCAACGCAGTCGTTCCTGGTTTGAACCCGCGCTGCAACTGGAGAAAGGTAGGATAAAAATCCTGCGTTCCATGCGAGATGAAGTTCATCAGCGCCATCAGCAACACCAGATACGCGAAACGTTTCCAGTTTCGAAAGATCGTCTTCCAGTAAACGCTCCAATTACTTTGCGACTTTGTCGCGGCCCAGGCTTCACTCTCTTTGACCTTGGACCGTATGAACAGGGTCAACAGAGCCGGTAAGCCTCCGATGAAGAAAAGGGCTCGCCATCCAAAGTGCGGGAACGCCAGCCAGTACGCCACGGCGGCGAGCAAGTATCCGAAAGCGTAGCCCTCCTGCAGCAATCCAGAGAAAACACCGCGCCATTTTGCCGGCACCGATTCCAGCGCCAGCGAAGCCCCCACGCCCCACTCCCCGCCCATTCCAATCCCGTAGAGCAACCTCAGGAAAATAAACACAGAAAAGCTCGACGCAAACCCGCACAGCACCTCAATACCGGAATAAAAGAGGACATCCAGCATCAACGGCAAGCGACGCCCGTACCGGTCCGCCAAAAGCCCAAAGATGAATGCGCCAACGGGCCGTGTGATCAAGCTTGCTGTTATCGCAAGCGTGATCTCAGCCACACTCTTATGAAAATCCCTTCCAATCGGCGCTAAGACGAACGTCAAAACAAAAAAATCGAATGCATCCAGCGTCCATCCAAGAAAGCATGCGATTACGGCATTGCGCTGATTCGCGCGATCCGCGGAAAGGTCGGCAGATGGCATGGTGGCCCGCGAATGTTAGGTCAATGACAGCAGGAAGGCAATCGAGCTATTTCCGCAAGTGATCCAGCGCGATGAAAAGAAATACCGCAATCGCGGAATTGATGATCGATGCGATCAATAGATGTACGGTGAAAAAGGGCGCATGCTGCGCTAAGAGAAGGCGAATCATTGTCGCCAGCAGAACCTGATGAATGTGAAAAAACAGGAACATCAAAATGAACCGGCTGATTGGGTGCTCCGTATCCAGCCGCGCGCCGATCGAAGATGCAATGAAGCCGATAAATCCCTTCGCGATTCCATACAGCCCGATGGGAGTGTGACTAATGCCGTCCTGTAAGAGTCCCACAACCGTTCCAAGCAGAAGGCCAATGGTCGAGTTGCGGCGGCTAAGTCCAAAATAGACCACCACGAGCAACGGTAACTCGAGAATCTCAAATCGCTGGCTGAAACGATTGAGGAAGGCTTGCAGGACCAACGCCAGGAAGCAAATGCCAACTATGGCTCCGGCATAGAACTTGTGGACTTCAATGTGCTGCGATTGTGAATCCATCCGCACGGTCATGATCTATCCGTCCTCATTGAGGCGTCCCGGGACGAACGGTCGAGGCAATCTTCTTTGCGGATGCCTCCGGCGCTTTTTTTAGGCTGGCCGGACTGTGTGAGGGCTCGCTGTTGTTCCCGGACGCGAGGCTCTCCGGCGTCTGTGCGCCGTGCGCAACCTTGGCAGGGGCTTTCTGCTGAGTCGAGGAATTCGCGTCGTCCGCCGGATGCGGAGTGAAGGCCTTTTCGCTCAGCAGCACCAGCACTTCTTCGAGCCTGTCCAAATGCGCGGCCGGCGTGACTTCGATGGTTTGAAAAGGAAATCCAGCCTTGGTCGAAGCTACGCGGCCCACCGGCAAATTCTTCGGAAAAATTCGATCCTCCCCGGAAGTCAGCACCTGCTCGCCCGCCTGCACTTTTTCTTCCGCACTCACGTAATCCATCCACAGTAGAGGGTCGCCCGTGCCTTTCACCACTCCGTGCGTGCGCGTGCTCGCAAGCAGCGCGCCTAATCCGCTTTCGCGATCCGTGATCAGAAGCACCTGAGATGTATGCGGAAGCGCTTCGGAGATTTTCCCTACCACTCCGTCTGGCGTGATCACCGCCATGTTCCGCCGGATTCCTTCCTGATCGCCGCGATTGATAAAAACAGTGCGGCTCGTGGAGTCTGCGTTCGCGCCGATCACCTCGGCCGCAATCATCGGTATGTCGGGATTCTCCTGGCGGAATCCAAGCAGGCGCGAGAATCGCACCGCCTGTGCCGCCTGCCCCTCCAGTTGCTGATTCCTAAGCTGAAGATCACCAAGCTGCTTCACCAACTGGCTATTTTCCTCTCGCACATTGCGCAAATCGATGTACCCAAACCACACTCCGTCGACCTTGTTCACCAGGAAATTGCCGGCACGCTGCAATGGCGTCAGCAACTCTGCCGACCACACGCGGATGAGCCGGACGTCCTGGCCGCGCCGGATTTGAAACGCGAGCAGCAACACCTGCGCCAGAATGATGGCGACCAGCAGGACTAAAGGCCGGTGGCGGGGAGGGACATCCATAA
>JASHYE010000007.1 GCA_030043155.1 Candidatus Acidiferrales bacterium
CGTCATAAGGCCCTGTGCTATATACAGCCGCGAAATGAAAGCGTCAACCCTGGAATCTTCGCTCAAAAAATTTGTGCCGCCCGATGCGTGAGCGCGTCATACTGATCGCCACGCTACTTTTTCTTATGACTCCCACCGCAAGAGCACAAAGAAAGCAAAGCGCCGCTTCTGGCGGTCGCGCGCGCTCGGGCGAAAAATGGGCGCGGCAGACGCTCGCGCGAATGTCGCTCGACGAAAAGCTCGGCCAGATGATCATGGTTTATTACTGGGGCCGATTCACTTCCACGGAAGACCCTGATTTTCGCGAGATCTTGCGCGAAGTGCGCGAAAATCACGTCGGCGGCATCATTCTGCAGGCCAAACGCACGTCGACGGGAGTGGAACGCAGCCAGGTTTACCCAACGGCGGCGCTTTCAGATGAACTCCAGCGAGCCGCAGAACTTCCGCTCTTCGTCGCCGCCGATTTTGAGAATGGAACCGCGATGCGCCTCGCCGACGGCACTTCTCTTCCCTCTGCGATGGCTGTCGCCGCCACTGGCAATCCGCGCGACGCATTCACGGCCGGAAAAATCACAGCGATCGAGGCGCGCGCCGCTGGCCTCAACTGGATTTTCGCGCCGGTGAGCGACGTGAATGATAATCCTGACAATCCGATCATCAACACGCGCTCATTCGGTGAAGATCCCGCTCGTGTGGCGCAATTCGTCACCCAATTCATTCGCGGCGTGCAGCAGAACGGCGCGATGGCTACGGCGAAGCATTTTCCCGGCCACGGCGACGTGAACACCGATTCGCACATTTCCGTGCCCGTTGTGCCCGGCGATGTGGCGGAATTGAATCGCGTGGAGCTTGTTCCCTTCCGCGCCGCGATTTCCGCAGGAGTTGGCGCGATTATGTCCGGGCATCTGGTCGTACCGGCGCTTGAACCCGATAAAGCTGTGCCCGCCACTCTTTCTCCGCGAATTCTGACGGATCTGCTTCGCGAAAAAATGGGCTTTGACGGAATTGAGGTGACTGACGCGTTGGATATGGCGGGCGTCACAGAAATTGACTCGCCGCCAAACGTGGCAGTTCGCGCGATTAACGCGGGCGCTGACGTGCTGCTGATTCCGCCCAATCCCGATGCGGCAATTGCCGCGATGAGAGAGGCCGTGAATTCCGGACAATTGCCGATCGCGAAAGTCAACGAGGCCGTGCTTCGAATTCTTCGTGCAAAGGCACAACTGAATCTCGAGCGCAGCCGCTTCGTCGATTTGAACCGACTCAACACCGTCTTCGGCTCGCCGAAATTCAAGGACGAAGCACAGGACATTGCCGACCGGGGCATCACGCTGATTCGCGATGACGCAAAAGTTCTTCCGCTCGATGCCACCAAGCCGCAGAGAATCCTTCTGGTGATCGTTTCAGGCGATCCGGATCCTTATCCTGGCGCGCTGATTGAACAGGAATTGCGCGACCGTGCTGCTTCCATCCAGACGGTGCGCGTGGATACGAAATTCGTTAAAGCAGATGCGGTGCAATTGCCCGCTCCTGATTCCTACGACGTTGCAATCGCCGCTGTTTTCGTGCGCGTAGCGGACCGGAAGGGCACGGTTGGTCTTCCAGCCGGGGAAATCTCTCTGCTGAATAGTCTAATTGGTGCTGGAAAACCGACGATTGTTGCATCGCTCGGTAGCCCCTATCTTGTTGCGCAATTTCCAAACGCGAAAACGTGGCTTGCCGCGTTTGGCACGCAGGATGTGATTCAGCGCGCGATGGCTCGCGCGATTTTTGGGCAGACGGCGATTGGCGGCCAGCTTCCCGTCACGGTTCCGGGAGTTGCGAAAATCGGCGATGGCCTGCGACTAGCAGCGAACCCTATGGTTCTCATGCCGGCGCCAGCGGCTCTGGCGGCAGAATTGAGACCCGCGTTCGCGATTCTGGATGGTGCCGTCAGCGACGGCGCTTTCCCGGGAGGAGTGCTCGCCGTCGGCCTCAATAATCAACTCGTGCTGCATGCATTCGGGCGCACGAGTTACGCAAGCAAATCTCCCGCTGTAAAGACTGACACAATTTACGATGTGGCATCGCTCACAAAGCCGATCGTTACCACGACCGCCATCATGATGCTGGTTGCGGAAAATCAGATTGATCTGGACGCACCCATCGCGCGTTATTTGTCGCATCACAATCCTGCAGGAAATCCCGATTGGCTGCAAGAAATCACCGTTCGGGAACTTTTGCTGCACACTTCCGGCCTGCCCGCGCATCGCGAATTCTACAAAACAGCGAAAACTCCTGAGGAATGGCGAAAGCTCCTTTATTCAGAGCCACTGGTCTCTCCGCCGGGAACGAAAATCGAATATTCTGATCTGGGCTTCGTCATTTTGGGCGATATTGTCGAGCGTTTGTCAGGGATGAGCCTTGCTCGCTACGCGCGCGAAAACATCTTTGATCCGCTCAGGATGCAAAGCTCTCTCTTCAATCCTCCAGCTGCAATGCGCGCGCGCATCGCGCCGACGCAAACGGAATCCGCGTCCCGCAAAGGGCCACGGCCCGGGGAAGTTGATGACGATAACGCCTTCGCGCTCGGCGGCGCGGCTGGACATGCAGGGCTTTTCAGTACCGCAGGCGACGTAGCCGCATTCGCACAGATGATGCTGAACGGCGGCATTTACGCGCAGCAGCGCCTGTTGCCACGAGCCATCATTGAGCAATTCACCGCGCGCGTGCCCGTGGGAGACTCAGCGCGCACACTCGGCTGGGACGTGCCAACCGGCGAATCGTCAAGCGGGCATTATTTTTCGGAGCAAAGCTACGGTCACAACGGGTACACCGGCACATCCTTTTGGATTGATCCACAGAAGGGCCTGTTCGTCGTTCTGCTCACCAATCGCGTTCATCCGTCAGCCGCAAATGACAAAATCCGCTCGGTGCGCCCCATGCTCCATGACGCGATCCTCAAGAGCCTGGGTTTTGCTAAGGCGGCAAATAACCGTTAACCGGAACTACACAGTCTTCGCACCTAGGCTGTCGATGCGCCCGCGCTTGCTTTCACACTCCGGCTATAATCTTCCCGAGTGATGCGTAACCGAGGCCTAGTCGCGACCGAGCAGCGCAATCCGCGCTCGCGCAATCTGGATCAGAAATCCACGCGCGAAATCCTCCGCATTATCAACCGCGAAGACGCGCTGGTCGCACACGCGGTGCGCCGCGAAATTCCGAAAATCACACGTGCGGTTGATGAAATCGTGGCGCGTCTGCGCAGTGGAGGACGTCTGTTTTACATCGGCGCAGGAACGAGCGGCCGTCTCGGCGTGCTGGACGCGTCTGAAGTGCCGCCGACTTTTGGAGTCGAGCGCTCGCTGGTTCAAGGCATCATCGCAGGAGGCAATGGCGCGCTCACCACTTCCATTGAAGGCGCGGAAGACCACCCTGAACAAGGCGCGCGGGACTTGCGGAGTCGGGACCTGCGCGCGAAAGATGCGGTCATTGGCATCGCCGCAAGTGGCTCGACTCCGTACGTTTTGGGGGCCCTGAAGTTCGCGCGCTCGCGTGGCGCGTACACCATTGGACTCACGACGAATCGAAACACGCTCCTTTCCCGCATCGCAGACTTGACCATCGCACCGGTCACAGGACGCGAGGTCATCGCCGGATCGACGCGCATGAAATCCGGCACCGCGCAGAAGATGGTTCTCAATATGATTTCCACGGCAACGATGACGCGCCTCGGCTACATCTACGATAACTGGATGATTGGCCTCGCAAAAACGAACGTGAAGCTATGCCGGCGGGCGCTGCGAAATTTGTTCGAAGCCAGCGGAACAACCGCGCAGCGCGC
>JASHYE010000520.1 GCA_030043155.1 Candidatus Acidiferrales bacterium
TTGCCGCGCGCCTATTCGCGTCACCAGAATTATTGGTATTGGGGCCCGCCGCCGGTCGTGTACAAAAATCTCATCGTCATCGAGTGGAGCTTTCAAGACGTTAAAGACAATTGCACTTCATGGCAGGCCTTCGATCACTACGATCGCTGGGGCATGGCCGAGGAAAACACGCCGATTTATCTCTGTCGCGGAACCAAATTTGACATCCAGAAAATCTGGTGGCACTCACATCACTGGAATTAGCCTGCCGAAAACATTCGTGGGAAACTTCGCTTCGCGGAGAACAACCGCGCCTAATTTCCGGAAACTTGCTGCGCGCTCTCAGCCATCGGCGCGTAATATCCGGGGCGTGTCCGCACGGTGAGCTTCCCCTTATCCTTCACGCCCGTGAGTTCCACTTTCACTTGCCGGAACATTCCGTTCTTCGCGTCATTTTTCGGATAGTAGCCCACCATGTACTGCGAGCGAATATCCTGCGCGATGCGATTGCAGATCGCATCCGCTTGATCCACCGTCTCCGGAAAGAACACCTCTCCTCCCGAAGCCTCCGTCAGCGCCAGCAGGGCCTTCTTGCCCTGGCGAATCTCGCTCCGTGAATCATCGTCTGTCGTAAACAAACCCACGCCGTAAATCACCACGTTCGACTGCTCGACCTTTTGCACTGTGTACGAAAGTGTGTGCGCCGGATCGCTCGAGTTGTCCACTCCGTCCGTCACCACCAGCAGTACTCTCTTCTCGCGCGTGCCTTTCTTCAGGTGGCCCATCGAGCTCAAAATCGCGTCGTACAGCGCCGTTCCGCCGCGCGAATCAATCCTCTCCAGCGCCGCTCTCAGCACTTTGGGATCGTTCGTGAAATCCTCATCCATATCCAGATAGTATTCATCGTTGAAATTCACCACGAACACTTGATCCTGCGGATTGCTGGTCTTCACGAACGTCAGCGCTGCGGCATTCACGCGTGCGCGCTTCGATTTCATGCTTCCGCTGTCGTCAATCACCAGCCCAACGGTAATCGGAATGTCCGCGTGCGTGAATGCGGAAATCGTCTGCGGCATCTTGTTCTCAAGAATCCGAAAATTCGACTCTTGCAGCCCATCAACGAAATTTCCGTCTTTGTCCACAATGGTGATGGGCAGCCGCACCATATCCACATTCTTTTTCAGCGTGTAGGGATTGCTCTGATTGGTGCCGTACGGAGGGGGAATCTGCGCTGGATTCTGCGCCCAGGCGCCCGCACCACAGAAGAAAACGATCGCTAGTGATGCGGCCAGTGCCGCAATCGGAAAGCGGACTGCGCGGTTCTTAGCTTGACGGCGCGAAATACCCATACCGCGCATATACCGTGAGCGGAGGCAATCCTCGCGGCGGGCGCAACTTGACTTTAATCTTTCGCCATTTTCCATCGGCTGTGTGGTTCTCCGGCTTGTATCCCAGCACATACTGGTTTCGCAGCTCCATGCTGATCTTCGTCGCCACGTCGCCCAGGTCATCCAGATTGTGCACGATGAATGACCGCCCGCCCGTCATGTCCGCTAGCCCTTGTAGGAAATTCGGTCCTTGGCATTCTTCCGGAGTCCGGTCGCAAGCGTCCGGATCCACGATTCCTACCGCGTAAATCTGTACATCCGACTCACGCAGGAAGCGTTTGATGTCGTCTTCATCGTACCTGCTGTGATTATCGCCTCCATCCGATATGATGAGCAAAGCTTTTCTCGCGTTGCGTGCTCCTTTCATCTCGCTCATTCCTAAGTAAACAGCATCGAGCAGCGCCGTCATTCCTCCCGGCGCGCTGAATAAAAGCTGATTCTGCAACTCCTCGATGCTTGTTGTGAACGGTGTCGCCAGTTCTGCGCGGTCCGCGAAATCCACTAGGAAAAATTCATCCGCTGGATTCGCTGTCTTGAAGAATTGCACCGCGGCCATTCGCGATTTCGAAATTTTGTCCGCCATGCTCCCGCTGACGTCGAAAATCACGCCAATCGAAATCGGAATGTCATCTTCCTCAAACCTCATGATCTGCTGCTCTTTGTTGTCTTCGAACACACGGAAATTTTCCCGGTCCAGGCCTGTCACCAGCCGTCCGTACGGATCCGTCACGGTCACGTTCACCGTCACAAGGTTCACGTCCTTCTGAACCGTTTCTTCTTTGGAGATTTTGTCCTTCGGAGGAGGCTTGTAAACCAGCGGCCCTGTGGTTTGCGCGTATGCCGGGCCGCAAATTACCATCAAAGCCGCCATCGCAAGAATCGCGCCTGCGGCCATCCGGCCCGCACCCACTCTGGCTGCCTTCATTTCAACCCCCTGCGGCGAGGCAGCAGCCGAAAAATCGCTAGGCCGAATCTTACCACCAGTCGGCCCTAACGCAAGCAGGCAAAGTACGCATTCGGCAATGTCCAAGTCCTGTAAATCTTCCATCGCGTACCACTACTTCGGTACTACTCCAGTCATTACCAGCCTGCCTTCACTGCACTCCTTGCCTCAACCTGCAAAAAGTGTCAAAGTTTTCCCTTGCGGCGTTTATTTGAAGCCGCGTGCGAATCATGCTCAAAAACTCCCATTCCGATCCCAGTGTTATCATCGTGATTCCGGCGCGCCATGCTTCTTCGCGTTTCCCCGGAAAGCCTTTGGCTCCTATCGCTGGCCGTCCGATGATTCAGCACGTTTACGAACGCGCCAGGCAAAGCGCTCGCGCCTCTCGTGTCGTCGTCGCGACGGACGACCCTCGCATCCGCGATGCCGTCGAGTCCTTCGGCGGCGAAGCCATCATGACGCGCTCCGAGCATCGCACCGGCACCGATCGCATCGCCGAAGTCGCCATCCATGTTCCCGCCGACGCTTACGTCAACGTTCAGGGCGATCTCCCGCTCATTCGCGCTGAAGTTATCGACGCCGCCATCGACGCGCTTCTTTCTGCCGGCCCGGAAGTCCATGTCTCCACTCTCTGCGTCCCCATCACCACGCCCGAAGACATCATGAATCCCAACATCGTCAAAGTCGTCTCCGATTTTGACGGCAATGCACTTTATTTCTCGCGCGCACCCATTCCCTGGGTCCGCGACGCCGGCGAACGCGTCGCCGCGCGTCATTTCAAACACATTGGTCTTTACGCTTTCCGCCGAGACGCCCTCCTCGAATTTCCCGCGCTTCCTCCCGGCGAACTCGAGCGCGTCGAACAGCTCGAGCAGCTTCGCTGGATGGAAAACGGCTATCGCATCGCCGTCGCAGAAACCGAAGCTTACGAAGGCGTCGAAGTCGACGTCCCCGCTGACGTTGCCCGCGCCGAGGATCTCCTCCGCGCCCGCACTGCCAACCCGTAATCGTTAAAGGGATCGCAAAACCCGTTTGATCATCATTCCGACGAAGTCTGCCCCTGTCCGGCTCATACTCGCCATTGTCATTCCGAGCGCAGCGAGGAATCTGCAGTTTGCCTTCTTAAAGAATTACGAAGATTTTCGTTGACAATACGAAACTCTTCGTAGTATAAGCTCCTGCATGACACGCAATTCTCGCTCGCATCATCCGAAGCCCACTGCTTCCGAACTTGAAATCCTCCGCGTCCTTTGGACTCGCGGTCCTTCCACGGTCCGCGAAGTTCACGACGCTTTGCGCCAAAAAAAATCCATCGGTTACACCAGCGTCCTCAAATTGCTCCAGATCATGACCGAGAAGGGAACTGTCCGCCGCAACGAAGATCAGCGCGCTCATGTCTACGAAGCCTGCGAACCCGCCGAGAAAACAAAACGTGCTCTTGCCGGCGATGTCTTGCAGCGCGTCTTTGAAGGCTCCGCGTCGCAATTGATGCTTCATGCGCTCGCCGGCCGCCCCACTTCTCGTGAAGAAATCAAAGAGCTACGCCGTATGCTCGACGAACACGAAAGGCAAATCCGATGACGCACATCTCCACTTGGATTTCACCCTTGCTCACCCACACTCTTGCCTGGGCGCTTCTGCATTTCCTCTGGCAGGGACTCGCTCTTGCCGGAATTTGCGCCGTAATCATGTCCGCCTGCCGCACTGCGTCCGCGCGCTACATCGTCGCTCTTTCGACGCTCGCGCTGATGCTCGCCGCGCCCATGGTCACATTCTTCGTGTTACATCATTCCGCCACCGCTACTCTCGAAAGCAACTTCGGCGCGAATGTCGGCGCAGTTTTTTCAACTGCATTGTCGCCGCTTCCAACGTTTACGCCAGCGTCCTCAAATCTTTCGTCCTCGCCTGCGCCGCTTCGTTCTGACGTGCTTCTGTGGCTCGTCGAAGCCTGGTTCGCTGGCGTCGCCTTCTTCAGCCTGCGAACTGCCGGAGGCTTGATCGTCGTCGGACGTATGCGCCGCAATCGCACCCGCCCTATCGCGGCTGCGCTTTTTGAAAAGTGCCACGCGCTCCAGCGCCGCATGCACATCGACCGCGCCATTCGCTATTGTGAATGCCTCGCGCTCGAAGCTCCCGCGGTAATCGGCTGGTTTCGTCCCATCGTTCTCTTGCCTGTAACAGCGCTCAGCGGCCTTTCCGAAGATCAGCTCGCCGCGGTCATTTCTCACGAACTCGCCCACATTCGCCGCCTCGATGGTTTCATTAATCTTTTCCAAATCGCCGCCGAAACGCTGCTCTTTTATCATCCTGCTGTCTGGTGGCTGAACAAACGCATCCGCGCCGAACGCGAAAATTGCTGCGATGACGCCGCGCTCGCCGTCTGCGGCAATCCCATCGAATACGCTCGTGCCCTCACGCTCATGGAAGAGTGGCGCCAGCGTCCCGCTCTGGCGATGGCCGCCAACGGCAGCCCGCTCGTCGCTCGCGTTGCTCGCTTGCTCGGTATCGCCTCGCCTCGCAATCGAATTCGTACTGCTGGATTCGCTGGCGCGGCGTTGTGCTTCGCGGGCGCATTGCTCGCAGCGAACGCTCTCATGGCCGCCGGCCACTCCTCTGTGCCGAACATAAACGGCTCTTTGTATCCATCCACCTATGCACCAACGCACGAATCAGTGTCCGCCGCCGCTCCGTCGCACCTTGCTGTCTCTTCTGCATCGCGCATGACAACCACAATGGCCTCTCACGTCCTTCGGGCAGCTCTGAAGTCTGTCGCTGCGCAAGCCGTGCCATCTCAGCAAAGCCAAGCCCAAGCCGCACCGCAACAGGAAGGCCAATCTTCCTCTTCT
>JASHYE010000521.1 GCA_030043155.1 Candidatus Acidiferrales bacterium
CCGTTTGTTGCGGCCTGGTCGCCGGATGCGATTTTCGCGTTCGCGGGATTGTATTTTTTCTTGAGGATGCCGACGTGACCGAGGCGAGTAAGGCTGCGCGTATTGCGTGGGTTTCTACTATTGCGCAAGCAGCGCACGCACTTTTTGAATCACCAGAGCTACGCCCACTTCATTGTGGCCGCCCTCGGGAATTATGATGTCGGCATAGCGCTTGCTGGGTTCGACAAACTCCAGATGCATCGGCCTCACCGTTTCCTGATACTGCTGGACAACTGACTCGAGCGTTCTGCCGCGCTCGCGAATATCTCTGACCAGCCTGCGAATAAGACGCAAGTCGGCGTCGGTATCCACGAAGATTTTCAAGTCCATCAAGTTGCGCAACGCCTCGTTTTCAAAAATCAGAATGCCTTCAACCAAAATTGCCGGACGCGCTTGCACCTTCACGGTTTCCGGGGCTCGCCGATGCTGTGTGAAATCGTACACCGGACGTTCGATCGCACGCCCGCCACGCAAGCTGCGGATATGTTCGATGAAAAGCGCGGTGTCGAGTGCGCTCGGATGATCAAAATTGCACCGCGCACGTTCCGCAACGGAGAGATGGGAAAGGTCTTTGTAATAATGGTCCTGCTGCAGCACGACGACGCCGTCGTTCGACAGTGCGTGGGAGAGCCGATCGGTGATAGTCGTTTTGCCGGAACCGGTGCCGCCGCAAATGCCAATGACGAAGGAGCGCGGCGACATCAGCCGCGGGCCTTGGTTCGAGGCTTGCGTCTCGTCGATTCCTCTTCCAGCACGGCTTGCGCGGCAGCCAAGCGCGAAATCGGAACGCGAAAGGGAGATGCGCTGACGTAATTCATCCCAGCGCGATGACAAAACTTAACGCTTTCGGCATCTCCGCCATGCTCGCCGCAGATTCCGACCTTCAGATTTGGCCGCGTCTTGCGTCCACGCTGGATGGCCCACTCGATCAACAAGCCGACTCCCTGCTGATCGAGCGTCTGAAACGGATCGCCGGCGAAAACGCCAGCCTTCTTCTCGTCGACATACTCGGGAAGAAACCTGCCTGCATCGTCGCGCGACAGGCCCATCGTGGTTTGTGTCAGGTCGTTGGTGCCGAACGAGAAAAACTCCGCCACCTCAGCAATTTGATCGGCGAGGAGTGCGGCACGCGGAAGTTCAATCATGGTGCCCACGAGATATTCAAGTTTTACTTTATGCTTGGAAATAATGGCGTCGGCGACTTTCCTGGTTTCTTGCTCGAGGATCTTCAGCTCTTTTTTAGCCATGGTCAGCGGATGCATGATCTCAGGAAACACTTCAATTCCCTTCTTCTGGCATTCAATTGCCGCTTCAACTATCGCGCGCACCTGCATTTCAAGTATTTCCGGATAAGTGATCGCCAGACGACAGCCGCGATGGCCTAGCATCGGGTTGGCTTCATGTAATTGTTCAACGCGCCTGATGACTTTCTCGACTGGCACCCCAATTTTCTCAGCCAATTCCTGTTGCTGTTGCCGTTCGTGCGGGACAAACTCGTGCAGCGGCGGATCGATCAAGCGAATCGTGACCGGCAGGCCGTCCATCGCTTCGAATAGGCCAATGAAGTCACGGCGCTGGAATGGCAGCAGCTTGTCCAAGGCGCGCTGGCGGGCTCCGCGCGTATCAGCGATGATCATTTCCTGAATGGCGAGCTGGCGCTCGGCGCTCTTCTCAGGCTGCTCGAAGTCTTTGAAGAACATGTGCTCGGTGCGGCAGAGGCCAATGCCTTGGGCGCCCATTTCGCGGGCTCGGCGAGCATCGAAGGGAGTGTCCGCATTGGTGCGTACCTTGAGCTTGCGAATCTTGTCCGCCCAACTCATTACAACGGAATACGCTTTCGGCGGCTCTGGACGAGCAAGCTCGATCTGGCCTTCGTAAACCGCACCCTCGCTGCCATCGAGTGTGAGCCAGTCACCCTGTGAAATGGTGTGCCCATTCACGTGCATCAATTTTTTCGCGTAATCGATATCCAACGATTCACAGCCAACGACGCAGCATTTGCCCCATCCGCGCGCAACTACGGCCGCATGGCTTGTCTTTCCGCCCGTAGCAGTGAGAATGCCTTGGGCCACGTGCATTCCGCCCACGTCTTCGGGACTGGTTTCGCGGCGAACGAGAATGACTTTTTCTCCGCGCGAAGCCAAGTCTTCGGCCTCATGCGCACTGAATACGGCCTTTCCTCCGGCAGCGCCCGGAACAGCGTTTACGCCTGAGGCGATCTTTCTTTTTGCGAGTTCTTCTTTCTTTGTTGCCGGTGCAATCACAGGATAGAAAAGCCGCTCCACATCGTCCGGCTGAATCCGCTGAATCGCCTCGCCTTTACTGATCAGCCCTTCGTTGGCCATGTCCATTGCAATTCGAAAAGTGGCGGCGGGCGAGCGCTTGCCTGTTCGTGTTTGCAGCATGTACAGCTTCCCGTCTTCGACGGTGAATTCGAGATCCTGCATGTCGCGATAGTGATGTTCGAGGGTCTTCCGCACGCCTTCGAGCTGCCTGTAAACTTTCGGCATGCGCTTGGCCATTTCGCTCAACTGCATTGGCGTGCGAATCCCTGCCACCACGTCTTCACCCTGCGCATTAATCAGGAAGTCGCCGAAGAAATCCTTTTCGCCGGTGGAGGGGTCACGCGTGAAGCAGACGCCTGTACCGGAATTGTCTCCGGTATTTCCAAAGACCATTTGCACGACGTTGACGGCAGTACCCAGCAGGCCAGTGATTTTTTCCACCCGGCGGTACGTCACGGCTTTTTCGCCCATCCACGACTCGAACACGGCGCCGATCGCACCCCAAAGTTGCTCTTGCGGGTCCTCCGGAAATTCCTTACCAGTTTTTAGTTTGAAGTATTGCCGATAATCTGCGACGAGCTGCCTAAATCCGCTCGCCGGAATCTCTGTGTCGTCCTTAATGTTCAAGCGATTCTTTAAGTCACGGAGCTTTTGCTCAAGCTCGTCTTTGGGGAGACCAATGACCACGCTCGAGTACATCTGCACAAATCGGCGATAGGCGTCATAGGCGAACCGTTCGTTGCCGGTTTTACGGGCGAGCCCTTCCACGGAGC
>JASHYE010000522.1 GCA_030043155.1 Candidatus Acidiferrales bacterium
CCAGCCGATCAGTAGATTGATAATGACGAGGCCGAGCTGTTGCACCGAGTCCAACATTCCATTTGCCAATCCGAGGCGCGATTTCTCGACGACGTAAACCAGGGCCGGCCACATCACGGCCGGGACGAGCGCGAACGCCACGCCCATCATGGCGAGCGGAATAACAGGGTCAATTCTTGTGAAGGCGAGCATGGGGAAGACCGGTACGATCAGCAATGAGCCGAACATCATGAGCAGAGATCGGCGGGCGTAACGGTCGACGAGCAAACCGAAAACCGGCATTCCTATCAGGGAGAAAAATGGCTCCATGCCAATGAGCAATGCAGCGGATTGGGGCGAAAGGTGCCGGGCCTGAATCAGGAATTTCTGGCCGAATGTCTCAAAGGGGAAAATGCAACCGTAGAAGGTGAAGCATAGCGCGGCGATGAGCCAGAAGGACCGGTTGAAGCGGAAGATTTCGCGGAAGGGAATCTTGGTAGTGCGGGCGCTGTGCCCTAGTGAGAATTTGCGTTCGCCGCGGGTATCGATCAGCCAGTAGAGTGCAGTTCCGAGCAGACACAGCGCGCCAAAAGCTACGCCGAGAAGAAGAGGCCATCGCCAGTACGCATAAGCGCGAGTTGCCCAGGCTGGGGAAGTTTGAGCGCTGAGCGATCCTAGGCGCGCCGCTGAGCCACGTAAACCATATGCCAAGCTCAGTTCATCGCGCCAGAACCAGCGGGCTACGCCGACGTTTGCGGTGAGCGCCAGCGCTTCACCTCCTGAGCCGACGAACAAACGACCTAGGACCATGACGCCGAGGCGCGGGGTAAGCGCGGTGACCACAAGGCCGATGAAAATCAGAACGGCAAAAATGGAAAGCGACTTTCGAGTGCCGAGCCGGTCGATGATGACTCCGCAAATGAGCATGGCGATGATATTCGGAAGGCTGTAGACGGCTTGCAGCAAGCCGATGTCGGTGTTTGAAAAGTGAAGCTGACGACTTAATAGTGGCGCAAGAGGACCTATATAATCGAACGCGTAGTAGCCGCCATAACAGGCGATGCCGATGATGACGAGAACAAGCCATCGTGTACCACGCGAGGGCGCTGGCTTTTCAATCGCGTGGGGTCTCGCTGGAACCCTCGACATTCGCAGCGACCTCCTCTTGCACAGCTATGGGTGCGTGTGCGCCGATTTCGCGGCGGCTTCGCGACTCGTCCATTTCTTCCAAATGACTGGATCGGTGAGCATTTCCATGTAAACGCCGCCCACAACGGGCCGCGCTTGAAAGCCGGTTTGCGTACCGTCGACGGTCCAATACCAATCGCTCAGAGGGACGCGGGTTGGAGTGCGCTGAGCAAAATTGTACACGCCAGAGAATAGGTTGATGAAATCGGATTTCGAGGTTGCCAGCGCGGCGGACCACGATTCCCAATCGAGTTTGGTAAACGCAGCGCGATTGTCGAGAGGGAAACCAAAGGGTGTCAAGTGGGCACGATAGGAATTCAATTCCTCTTGAGCGAGACTTGCAGGAAATAAATGAAGATCGAGAACCCGATCCCATACAAGATTGTATTTCTGACTCCAAGTGCTTGGCCGATCAAACGCCAGGCGAGTGTGCCCGTGGTCGCTCGCCATTTGCATCCATTTGACGGCATATTGTTCGGCAGTTTGGCGAATGCTTGCGCTTTCCTCCATCTTGCCCAGCATTCGTGCGAGCATCGAGTAACCGCCGAGCGCTTCGATTGCCTTCAATGAAAGATTCGCATTGTGGCTGAGCAGGCCGGTGAAATCATCGGTGCAAAGTTGGTCGCCTGGGTCGAGGCCGTTGGTCTTGAGGTAATCGGCCCATTTCGTTAGCAATGGCCAGTAGCGTAATGCGAATTGGGCATTCCCTTCCGCTTTCGCAATTCCGGCGATCATCAATAGCATGTTGCCTGTTTCTTCGACCGGCATGCTCTCCATCTGCCCAGGATTGCGGCCGTTGTCCAAAGGATACGTGCCGAGATCATGCGGCGCCCAGGAATAAGGCCACTGTCCCGATTGTGCATAATCGAGCAGGGGAACGAGCGAGTATTCAAGCAACTTCGGATTAACGAGCAAGAAGAGCGGCGACTCCGGATAAATCACGTCGGCTGTTTGGGCGCACCCGCAGCTGGATATTTCTTTCAGAAACATAAGCGGGTTACCGTCGGGGCCGATGGCAAGCTTATTCGCGGCAAAAGCCTGGCGATAAGCGAGCGCGGCCACTTCGGCATAATGCTCGCCCCCTACACGCGCGAGGTCAGCCATCAATTCCTCGTCAAATTTCTGGCTCGCCGCAGTTAGCGAAGAATAGTCTCGCGCGGCGTTCTGCAGCATGTCACTTGCGGCGATGCTGCCGTGCCGCCAGAACGGATGAAGTTTCTTGCCGAAATACTCGACGGGAGAGATTTCGTCGTAGGCAAGGATCAAGTGGCGCGAGACGCTTTGGGCGCCGGCGGTCTTCAGCGAAAATGCGAAGGCGATGACAGGCCAGTTATCGCTGGCGGCGCGGGGCATGTGAGTGTCGATAGGCGAGCTGAGCTGGCCGTTCGATGTGAATTCGTCGATGGCTTTTTCTTCGGATAGAACGGTGCTCTGCGGTGATTCGTCGGTCGGAGCCGCAACATAGAGATAGCCCCAGTTGATTCGAGTGTCATCTCCCGCACGGGCCAGAATTGGTTGTGCGGCGCTTCCCATCCGCAGCACACGCAAGTCTGGCACGGTTTCGTTTCCCCAAGAGACGGCTTCGTCCGGAGTATTCACGACGAGTTCAGCAGAGTTATCGAAGTAAATTTCGACGCGATGCTGTTTTCCGTCAACTGAATAAACTTTCCAGGTCAGGTAGGTGACTGGTCTACTGAGGACGTCGATTTCCTGTGGAAGGTCGGGAGTAAGAAAAGTGAGCGTAACGAAAACGCCGCCGGCCCGAAAATCGTAGACCGTTCGGGTAGGAAAGACGTGGAAGCTGAGCTGTTGGGCGGGTGTTATGTCCTTTGGTTCGTCACCCATGATGCGGTACGGCGTCCCGTCTACGCGCACCATGCTTTGCAGGGTCATGTGCGTACCGGTCCAGTGACGCGTGGCGTCGTATGTCAGATGATCTGCAAATGACCAGATGCTGAAGTAAGGATCAACAGTCACCAAGGGAACTGCCGGCGGGCGAAACGCGGTCTGGGGCGTTTGCGCCTTAGCTGTTGCAGTAAGCGCCAGAAACAATGAGAGAGCGATGGATTTGAGTTTCATCAGGCTCCCGTGGGGAAAGAATTCGTTCATCGTCTCGATTGCAGCTTCAAATGAGCGGCATTGTATTACAGGACACGCGAAGTTTAGTGGACGACTGCTGCTTGGATCATTATGATTTGCCTCGAAAGAACGCAGCGGGAAGCGGCATCGAAGCCAGAATGGAGTGCTATGAAAGAGAAGAAAGCAGGCGCGGTGGACAGCGGAATTGGCCGCCGTGAATTTGGCCAACGTGCAGCTTTGGCATTGACGGGAGCAACCCTTGCAGGTGCGCCGTTCTTCGGATTCGCGCACGGATCCACGACGACCTCACGCTTTGGTTTGGCTGAGCAGCAAGAGGATGCGCAGGGGCTATCGTCGAACGCGCAGGAGGAGATTGAGGTTAAGCTTCAGCATATTTTTGCGACGTATGGGTCGCGTCTGAACGACGATCAGCGAAAACTGCTGCGACGCACGGTGACTTATCACGTCAGAATGCTGGAAGCAGTGCGCCCGATTGCTGTGGCGAATGGCGATGCGCCGGCAACGGTATTGAAATTGGTGGGACGTGAAATGCTACCAAGTGCGCAGATAGAAACGACTGCGAGCTTGAATAACTCGCGCAGCGCTCCAAAATCTTTAAAACGGGAAGAGTGAATATGCTGAGCGAAGATATTCTTTATCTTTCAACCCGCGAACTCGCGGAGCAGATTCGCTCCGGCAAGATTTCTCCGGTCGACCTGACGGAAAGTTATATCGAGCGCAGCAAGCGTCTCGGCCCAAAATTCAATGCTTATGTGACGCTCACGGAAGAGCTGGCGCTGGAGCAGGCGCGCGCGGCGGAAAAGGAAATCAGCGCTGGAAAATATCGCGGCCCGCTGCATGGGATTCCATACGCAGCAAAGGATCTGCTGGCGGTGAAAGGATACAAAACGACTTGGGGCGCGCGTCCTTACGCCGATCAGTCGTTCGATTACAACGCCACGGTTATTGAACGGCTCAGCAATGCTGGTGCGATCTTGATTGGGAAAGCGGCAATGATTGAGCTGGCGGGAGGCCTGGGCTATGAGGGAGCCGAGGCATCGCTTACCGGACCATGCAAGAATCCGTGGAACACGGATTACTGGACGTGCGGTTCGTCGAGCGGCTCCGGCGCAATTGTCGCAGCCGGTCTCGCCAATTTTGCGTTGGGCTCCGATACTCGCGGATCGATCATTTGCCCTTCGACACTTTGCGGGATCTCGGGCATGCGGCCGAGTTTCGGACGCGTCAGCCGGTTCGGAGTGATGGCGATTGCGTGGTCAATGGACAAAATAGGGCCGATGGCGCGCACGGCTGATTCCTGCGGGCTCGTGCTGTCGGTCATTGCCGGGAATGACCCGAAGGACCACGATTCGCTGCGCCCCGCGCTGGCGTCTTTTGATTATAAGATGGAGCGAAATGGATCCAGACCGCTGCGCATCGGGTGCTTGACGAATGTTTTTCCGAATGCCGATCCAGTCCTTCATTCTGCCGTAGATGACGCCCTAAAGGTGCTCGAACAGAATGGCGCTGAGGTTTCCGACGC
>JASHYE010000523.1 GCA_030043155.1 Candidatus Acidiferrales bacterium
CCGCAGCGCACGCCGGGGTCGATGCTCGACACGCATGATGGAAACGTGGGCATCACGATGACGCGGCAGCAGATCACGCAGGTTCCGAATCCGGGCGGGGACATGACTTATATCGCGCAATTTTCTCCCGGGACGGTCATAGGTTCGACGGGAGCAAACGGCGGGAATTTTTCGAATTATGGCATGCCAGCGACTTCAAACCGTTTCAGCGTGGATGGATTCGACAAGAACGAGCCAATCGAGAATTTGAATTATACCGGTGCGACGGGGCTTATGCTGGGAACGAGCCAAGTGCGTGAAGCGAGCGTGGTGAGCAATGGATACACGGGGACATACCGGGAGTTTGCGGGAGCGGGGGTGGATTATCTGACCAGCTCGGGCGGAACGGATTTGCACGGGAACGCGACGTACTTGTGGAATCAGCGGCTGCTGAACGCGAATAATTTTTTCAATAACACGACGGACACGCCGCGGGCATTCGATGGCGAAAACCAGTGGCAGGGATCGCTGGGAGGGCCGCTGAAAAGAGGGCGGGCGTTTTTCTTCATTGATACGGAGGGATTACGTGCGCTGGTGCCCTCTGTCGCAGAGGTGGTGACGCCGAGCCAGGATTTTCAGACGCACTTGACGACGTATTTGCAGATGCTAGGGCTGAGCGACGTGTCGACTTACTACAATTCGATGTTTTCGGTGCTGGACGCGGCACCGGATTACCCGAACGCGCTGGATAACCAGCCGCCTGGAACGACATTTGTGAGCAGCATTGGCGCGGAGGAACCTACGGGAGACGGCTGCGGGGATTTCAATTTGGATCCGGCGTTCTACGGCCCGGGGGCGCTGCCATGCTCGTTTGGGTACACGTCAGCGCGAGATGGATTGTCGACGGACTGGTACGTGGATACGAGGATTGACGTCAACCTGAGCGCAAAGGACCGCATGTTCGGGCGTTTTAATCGTGAGAGCGGGAATCAGAAGGCGTATTTGGATCCAATTTCGAGCGCGTATGACGTTACGGCCAATGAGCCTTCGGAGTGGGGGCAGATTGGATGGACGCATAATTTCGGGCCTTCGGCGGCGAATCAATTCTTGCTGGGATTGCAGTATTACTCACACGTGTTCGATCAGCCGGCTCCGCCGGCGACCGGGACGAGTTTCCCTACAACGACAGCCGTTGCGGACGGGACGTTTTTCACCACAGCGGGGCCGAATCCGTGCGTGAATGCGCCGATCGGGCAGGGATTCGATGTGCTGATCGGCGGCGAAAATTGCGCGCTGCCGCAAGGGCAGGCGACGACGGATTTCGAACTTTCGGATGATTTTTCGAAAGTTTCCGGCGTGAACACGTTCAAGATGGGGGGGAATTTCCGCCGTATAGACATCAGCGACCACGATTTCGGAACGCTGCAAAGCGGGCTGATGACGGTGAACACGATCAACGACTTTTTCTCGGGAGGCGCGTCGGGAGATTCGCTGGTGCAGTCGTTTCCGCAGGCGCTGGAAGAGCCGATTGCGTACTACACTGGCGGCGGATACATTGAAGACGACTGGCGGTACAGCAGGAAGCTAAGCCTGACGTTCGCGGTGCGCGCGGAGCATGATTCGAATTTTATTTGCCGCCATTTATGCTTCTCGCAGCTGGACGGGGCTTTTAACACGGTTGCCACCGGCACGAACCAAACGCAGCTCGACAATATTCCGTATAACCAGGCAATCAAGATCAATCAGCTGCAGGCGCTGGCGGGCTTGCAGAATGCGTTGGTTGAGCCGCGCGTGGGATTCGCGTGGCAGCCGTTCGGAACTTCGGGGAATACGGTAGTGCGCGGAGGCGCGGGAATTTTCTACAACATGCTGCCGGCACAAATTGCGAATTATATGGCGGAGAATCCCCCGCTGGACGCCACATTCACAAGCACGAATGACAACATGGTTTCGATTGCCGCGGCGGGAGGCGCGCCGAGCATCTTCGCCGATTCCGTTGCGGCCAATACCGCATTTCAGAATGGTTTTTATACCGGGCAAACGCTTTCGGAAATCGAAGCGGTGGATACGAGTTTCTCGACGAGCCTGCCGGGAATCTTCACGACGGAAGCCACGACGAAGATTCCGGAGTACCAGAAATGGAGCCTGGAAATGCAGCGTCAATTCGGCGGCAACACTTCGGTGACGGTGGGCTACGTGGGGAATCACGGAGTGCACGAGCCGCTCATTGAAAATTCGGCGAATGCGTTTGATATCGCGGAATTGCAGAGCGCGCCACTGGATGAGCGGTTTGGGAAAGTCTCGGTGCTTTATAGCGGCGGGAATTCGAATTATAACGGGGGAACGATCAGCGTGACGCACCGGTTCACCGCGTTTGGCACAGGAATTATTCAGGGTAGCTACACGTACAGCCGGGCGTTGGATGAAGTTTCGAATGGCGGGTTTCTGGCGTTTTCGCCCATGAGCTCGATGAGCCCGGAGGACCCGATAAGCCTTCAGACCAGCTACGGGCCAGCGGATTACAACGTGCCACAATCGGGGAACGTCAACGCGGTGTGGGAAATTCCGCTTCGGAGGTTTTTTGGAAAGCATGGATCGACGTATTTGATTGATGGATGGCAGATTTCCGGGGCGTTCATTGCACACTCGGGATTTCCGTTTAGCGTGATCGACAGTTCCGCGTTTGGCGGGCTTTCGGCGACGGTACCGGAGAATTATTTTTCGCAAGTGATTCCGGTATTTGAGGGAGGGCCGACGAGTTGCGAAGTTAGCAGCACGGGAGTTGGGTGCTTCGCGCCGCCGGGGATATCGCCCTGCGGGCGGGCGACGGCGGCGGCGTGCGAGTTCAACACCAGCGGAGAAAACACGCTTCTTAACGGGGAGCGCAATGCGTTTCGCGGAATGATGTTCATGAATTTCGATGCGGCGCTGATGAAGCAAACGAAGCTGCCATTCTGGGAGAGCGCGCGGCTGGGAATTGGAGTGCAGGCGTTCAATGTGCTGAACCATCCGAATTTTGGGCTGCCGATTAATGATGCGTCGAGCCCGGAATTTGGCGAAATTCTAAACACCGTGAGCTCGCCGACAAGCCCATTTGGCGCGTTTCTGGGGGGAGACGGCTCGCCGCGGATCTT
>JASHYE010000524.1 GCA_030043155.1 Candidatus Acidiferrales bacterium
TGGCCATCAACAAGCGGATAGCGCATGTTGAAGGTCTGTGCGAGGCGAACGAGCGCGTCGTAAACGGGAACGTCACCGTGGGGGTGGTATTTCTTGAGGACTTCGCCGACCACGCCGGCGGATTTGGAGCGCTTGCGGCCGGCGAGCAGGCCCATGTCGTACATGGCATAGAGAATGCGACGGTGCACTGGCTTGAGGCCGTCGCGTACGTCAGGGAGCGCGCGGCCAATGATTACGCTCATGGCGTAATCGAGATACGACTTTTTCATCTCCGATTCGATATCAACCGGAGTTAAGATTTGTTGTGATTGCTCGTCAGCCATTCAAATTGCTCCCAAGAGTGGGTCAAAAAAAGGTGTATTTCTTATCGATTAGGAATTTCCTCGCCCTTTATTTTCAGCAACTTACGCTAATTCCTAATAATTCGCGCTTCTGGCGATTAGAAACCCGCCAATCAAGCTGATCGCCCAACCCATTCCAGCACATAAGCCTTGACTGTTTCGAATGCGGCAGCGTTGTTTGAAAAACGCTGCTCAGCAAAATGCCCTTCGAGTCGCCTAAGCAACTCGGCGCATTCCGATTCGCTGGCGCATTCAAACGTTACGCCGCGCTCACCGTCCGGCGAAGGGGTCGCCACAGCACGAAAATTCGAACAGCTCAGGCCGCGAAGGCCCGGCAATGTCTGCCAGCTCAGCTGATAAATCAAATTTCAAACCCGAAACAGTGATGCCAAAGCATTACTGAATGCTCTCCTGCCTTGTGCGCTTAAGGAATTCCTCCAGATACACCCTGGAGCCGGATGCCACATCGAGCATCGCGCGAAGCGCCAGTATTCGTCCGGGAATTATGGATCCGTGATCGATTTCCTCTTCACGGAATCTCGGATCGGTCGCCATGTCCATGTTAACAATCCACCAGCGCTCGATCTTGTCCAATAGCGAGATCAATTCGCTGAAGCGTGCACCGAGTTCGCTCGGGAGACCCCTGGTTAGAACCTGCGGCAACTCATGGACAAGCTTGTTTCTGAGTGCCCTGCCCCCTTCAAACGCAGCAAGGTTCTCTTGATCAATCGCTCCAGATTCCTTAAGCCACTCGAGAGAAGCGAAAAGTGGGTTCGCCTTGTTGCTCTTCGACAGTACCTGAGATTGGTAGTCTTCGTGAGGATCCGAGCCCTTAAAGACGATGTCCTTATATGTTGGGCTGACCATGTAGAAGTCGCGGATGCGCTCCACTATCGCGTCTTCGAGAAGCTCGTACGAGGCGATGTAAAGTGAAGCAGAAGTGAGTCGCGAGCGCAGAGTTTCAGGATCAAGCCACTCCCATTTCGGTTCCTCGTCAGTTCGCTCCACTTTAGACTCTCTTCTAGCTAAATGTCCAGATTCACGACTTCGAGGGCGTTTTCCTGGATGAATTTGCGGCGCTCCTCGACGTTTTCGCCCATGAGCGTCGAGAAAATGTCTTCGGCGGCGACGGCGTCCTCGAGACGGACTTTGAGCAGGGTGCGCGTCTCGGCATTCATGGTGGTTTCCCAAAGTTGCTCGGGATTCATCTCGCCCAGGCCCTTGAAACGTGTGATGTTGAATTCTTTTTTTGCGTCTTCGAGGACGTAAGCAAGCACGGCAAGCGCGCTCTCCTTGGAGATTTTGTCGCCATTGTGACTGATGGTGAAGGGCGGCTTGTCGTGCGGAGCAATGGCTTGACGCAGGGCGTGCGCGCGCTTGTATTCCGGCGAAGCAGCCAAGGCCCAGTTGATGCGGCGCGGCGCGCTGCCGTTGGTGATCACGATTTCGTGAAGGCTGTGCTCCTCGTCAAACTCGAGCTTCGCTTCAAGTTTCAGTTTCGCTTTTTCGATCTCCTTGATCAGTTCCTGGAGTTTCTTCTTGTCTGCGAAATCCGACTTTTTTTCGAGTTCGCTATCAGCAAGCAATTCCACAAGCCCGGCATCGCGCAAGCGGCGGGTGAGCTTGGCGGAGACCTGCTCATACTCCTGAACGTTCAGCAGGAATTGCGTGAGGTCGCCACCTTCGAGCTGCTTGCCGCCTTTTGCAGTGATGGAATGATCCTCAGTAGCTCGGCGCATAATTTCGCGTGAAAACTCGCGTTCATCGCGAATGTAACGATCCATTTTGCCGCGCTTGATGCGATAGAGCGGCGGTTGCGCGATGTAGACATGGTCTTTTTCGATGAGCTCGCGCATGTGCCGGAAGAAAAAGGTAAGCAGGAGCGTGCGGATATGGCTGCCGTCGACGTCGGCGTCGGTCATGAGAATCACTTTGTGGTAGCGGAGCTTCGCGGCGTCGAAATCATCTTTGCCGATTCCCGTGCCCAGCGCGGTGATGATGGCACGCACTTCCTCGTGACCGAGCATTTTGTCGTAGCGCGCTTTCTCGACGTTGAGAATCTTGCCCTTGAGCGGAAGAATGGCCTGATATTTGCGATCTCGCCCTTGCTTGGCTGACCCGCCAGCGGATTCTCCTTCGACAACGAAGAGTTCGCATCGTGCGGGATCCCGCTCCTGGCAATCGGCGAGCTTGCCGGGCAGGCCGCTGGAATCAAGAGCGGATTTGCGGCGCGTCAGCTCGCGGGCTTTGCGCGCGGCTTCGCGAGCGCGAGCAGCGTCAATGCATTTGCCGATGATCTTTCGCGCTATTGAGGAGTGTTTGTCGAAATATTCGCCAGTCTTCTCGTTGACGAGCTGTTCGACGAGGCCTTTGATGTCGCTATTGAGCTTGCCTTTGGTCTGGCCCTCAAACTGAGGCTGCGGGAGCTTCACGGAAACGACGGCAACGAGGCCTTCACGAACATCGTCACCGGTGATGGAGATTTCGTCCTTTTGCTCCTTGAGCATACCGAAGGAGCCAGCGTAATAGTTGATGGTGCGTGTGAGAGCGGAACGAAAGCCGGAGAGGTGCGTGCCACCGTCGACGGTGTTGATGGTGTTGGCAAAGGAAAAAACATTTTCCGCGTAGCTGTCGTTGTATTGCAGCGAGATTTCCATTTCGACGGTTTCGCGCTTGCCTTCCATGTAGATCGGCGAATCGTGAAGGACCGTTTTGCCGCGGTTCAGATGCTTGATGAATTCGGCGATGCCCCCGGTGAAGCGAAACTCAGCTTTTTTCCCGCTGCGCTCGTCATCGAGCGTAATTTTCAGGCCTTTATTCAGGAAGGCGAGTTCGCGTAAACGCTGCGAAAGCGTGTCGTAGCTATAGTTGACGGTGCTGAAAATCGCCGGGTCCGGATGGAAAGTGATTTTCGTGCCGGTTTTTTTGGTCTTGCCTGTGTCTTTCAGCTTGGAAGTGGGCTGGCCTTTCTCAT
>JASHYE010000068.1 GCA_030043155.1 Candidatus Acidiferrales bacterium
CTGATAATCGCGCTGATCTTCCCCATAAGGCTAATGCTGTCGTTGCTTTGTTCCGCGGCAATGGCTGCGTCCAATCCCCGGGCGCGGCGTTCAGCAATCACCGCCCGCATTTGCGAGAATCTCTTCGCCTCCAGCGGTTCCAGTTGGTCGAGCGACGTCTGCTGTACCGGATTGTCTGCGGTGAGGATGCGCGCGTTTTGTGTGTGCTCCGCAACGCGCGCCGCTGCCGCATGGAAGGACGAAAGATAAGCGTCTTGGCCGCTGATAATGTAATCGCGCTCGTCCGCCTGGCTCTGTTCCAAATCCGCAAGCAGTTCTTCGAGTTCCTCGCGCACAAAGTGCGTATGCGCCACCCACTCTTCATCATTCGCGTTGCGCAGCACATCCCGATAGGAGAGCGCGCACACAGTGATGAGAATTGCGGACGCAAGGCCGAACGCAGTGGCAACTTTGCCTTTGAAATTCATCGCAATCTGCTTGGTAATGCGCGGGACTACGAGGCTGAGAGAGGGGTCAGTCCGGGTCCACAAAATAAAAACAACAGCAAAAACAAATCTGCTGCAATGCTTTGCCCGGAAGCATTTACGATTTGCTGCTCTCCATTTTGATTTAAGGGCCGCGAATGTCAAGGAGGCAATTCTTGCCGCGCACGAAAAGTAAACGTCGTCATTCTCCCCTGGCGTCTGAACCACTGTGCCCGCAGTAGCTCCTCCGCGTCACCGCGGGATTCGTCACGCATCTGAATTGCAGGGGAGGAAATATGCGAGCGGACCGCGTGGAAATTTCCTGGGACGAAGAGAAATCCAATTGGCTTATCCGGATCGAAGCGGGTGAAGAAGTTGTGCGGCGACACTGCGACCTGCCGCGGAGCGTGGACGAAGCGGCGCTGCGCTCGGCGGCGCAAAAGACTATACGCGATGAGGGATATGATCTGCCGGCATCGAGCGTGATTCTGCGGATGTAGTTTGCCGGGCGACGATTGGCGAACGAGAGGCGAAGGCAAGATGCATCCCCCAGAGTACGGGGTACTAGGACAGGCCATTGCAGGCCAATTCCCGAAATGGAACACGATTTTGGGGCATTTTGACCAGGCCATTCAGGCCCAATGAATCCTGAGTTTTGCTTTTCGATCTTTTTCGCGCGAGGCGCGAAGTTTCATTCCTTCCAAAAAGCCCAATAAAACTGCGTTTTTGTGTACATGAGCGGCGCTCGGACTGAGCGCCAAGGCAGGGCGAAGTGCAGGAAAATTTGAACGAAATTGGCTTGCAATGGAGAAATTTTGCGTGCGAACTGCTCGAATTTGAAGCGTGTTTCAACAGGCGACCAGGCCAATTCAAAAAAAGTTGGTTATAGAACCAGGCCATTTCTGTTGTTAAGCAACAGGAGAGGTTTTCTGCCTCTCGGGAGCGCTAAACAGGGTTATTCGGCGCGGAGGGCGTCAACGGGGCTGATGCGGGCACGGCAAGCAGCGGCCCTACGACCGGAAATAAAATGCGAGGCTACGTTCGCCTTCGTCGTTGCAATACAGCGGCCATCGATGCCCTGGTGACAGCCTTTGCGCTGCTCTTGCACGGCTGTGATGTATAAGTTACAATGCAAGTTGTGACTCATGTCCGCCACTATGTGACCCGCGCCGGAAAAGACGTTTTTGATGATTGGCTTTCGCGACTTCCTGATGTGCGCACGCAAGCCAAGATCGCGGCTCGAATCAATCGGATTGCGGCGGGGAACTTTGGTGATTGTAAGCCACTGGGACAAGGTTTGTGGGAACTTCGGGTCGACTGGGGTCCTGGATACCGAGTCTATTACGCGCTTGTGGGCAAGTTTTGTGTCTTGCTTCTGTGCGGAGGCGACAAGCGAAAGCAGCCGGCCGATATAGAACGAGCACGGACGTACCTCAAAGACTATCGGGAGAGGGGTGGAACTTAGATGAAACGCAAAGTCAGCGTGTCGCACGAAGAGACGGTTGTTCAGCGGCTTAAAACAGATCCAGCATTTGCCGCTGAATATCTCAAAGCAGCGATGGAAGATGAAGACGAGCCGCGCGTTCTGCTTATTGCTTTACGACAGCTCGCCGAAGCGCAGGGTATTGCCAAAGTCGCAAAGGCGGCTGGTATTCAAAGAGAAAGCCTCTACCGGGCATTGTCACCGCGAGGTAACCCGCGTTTGTCCACTTTGGTTGCGGTTACCAAAGCGATCGGTCTCAAGCTAACGGTGGAAGCAGCCTAGCAGCGGCTCGGGTACTTCGAAGATCTGTGGGCGCGGCAAGCAGCGCCCCTACGAATGGAAATAAAATGCGAGGCAACGTTCAGGGCTATTCGGAGCGGAGGGCGTCGACGGGGCTGATGCGGGCGGCGCGGCGGGCGGGAAGATAGCAGGCGGCGAGCGCGACGAGGACCAGCAGGATCGCAACGCCCACAAAGGTCGCCGGATCAGTTGCCGAAATGCCCCAAATCTGGCTGGCGATGAAGCGCGTCAGTGCCAGGCTTGCCGCAACGCCAAGAATAATTCCCATGACAACCAATCGAAGCCCTCGCAGCAAAATCAACCTCAGAATGTTCTCTTGCTGCGCGCCGAGGGCCATGCGAATACCGATTTCGTGCGTGCGCAGTGAGACGTTATATGCCATTACGCTAAATACCCCGGCAATGACGAGCAAGAGAGCGATGGCCGCCAGCGGAGAAATCGCCGAGGCAACAAATTCCGGGCCTGAATACGTAAGGTTGTAAAGAATAGCCCGAACCGGTTCGACATCCTCAAACACATCGGGGTTTACAGACCTTATGAGCTGCTGGATTGCATTCACCATCTGTGCGGGCTGCGGTTTTGTTTTTATCAGGAAAAGCGTATATCCCTCGATGGTGTAGGGAATGTACGCCATTGGCTGCACCGGTTGCTCCGGGCCGTCATAGTCTTTCGTGTTTTTCACCACACCAATCACTTGAAAATAACGATCGGCTTCAGTGTGCGGCGCTTCCCCGAATGCCTTTGCTTCGATCCGCTGGCCAATGGGATCTGCATCACCAAAAAATTCGCGAGCCATTGTTTCGTTCAGCACCGCGACGTGCTGCGCCGATCCCACGTCGTTCGCCGTCAGCCATCTCCCCCGCAGCAAATGCAAACCGAGCATCGCCAGCAGATTTTCGCTGCACCCATCGAAGCCGGCGTCTCCCGATCGCGTGGCTCCAGCCACGATCACGTTGCTGTGGCGTCCCGTGTTGTACCCGAGCAGCGAATTGTTGACCGCTACGTCCGCAATGCCGGGAAGCGTTTTTAATCGTTGAAAAACTGCATCTCGAAACGCCTGGCTCCCATTGTTCTCGGAACTCTTGTGCTCCCACGATGCCTGCCCAAACGTCGCAAATATGAGGTGCGTCGGATCGAATCCAAGGTCCACGTGCGTCAGTGTGAAAAAGCTCCGCACCAATAATCCCGCGCCCACGAGCAGCACAACGGACAGCGTGACTTCTCCGACCACGAGTGCGGACCGCGGCCTGCCATGTCGCACGCGCCCCGCAACGCCACTGCCCGCCAACCGCGTTCGCAAATCCTGCCCTACAACATGGATGGCAGGCGCAAGCCCACAAATCACCACTGTCAACAGGGTCGCGCCCAGCGCGAAGAGCAAAACGACGGGATTCAGACTCATCGCGGATTCGCCGCCGACCGCGATTCCCTTGTGGGGCAAAATCGCACTCGCGCCCTTCAATCCCCAGTACGCTAACACGCATCCTGCAGCGCAAGCCGCACCCGCGAGCAACCAACACTCTGCCAGCAGTTGCCGAACGATACGCCACCGCGTCGCACCCAAGGCCGCGCGCACCGCGATCTCCTGTTCTCTGATCGTCGCGCGGGCCAGCAACAGATTCGCCACGTTGACGCACGCAATCAAAAGCAAAATCATTCCGCCAGCCAGCAGTGTATAAATCATCTCCTTCAATCCGAATTTCGACCCGCCCGCGCTTCCGACTCCCCATGGCCCCATGAGGAAGTCCCCTGCTGACTGCACGCGCACCGTAAAATGGCGAGGGAAGCCAGTCGGATCAGCTTTCGCCATCCGACCGGCAATCACATTCATTTCCGCTGATGCCTCATCGAGCGTCTCGCCGCGCCTCAACCGCGCCAAAATGTATAGATTGACAGCCGGAGTAGCGGCGTCGTGAACATTAATTGGCGTCCAAAAATTCGTGAGCGCACCATAAGCCTGGAACCGTGGTGGCATGATTCCCACCAGCGTGCGCGGCTCGCCATTAACGGTAAAACTCTTCCCGAGAATTCCCGCATTGAAACCGAATTCATCCGCCCAAGTCCTGTAACTCAGCACAAAAATCGGTGGCGCTCCGGGATTCCCATCGCTAGGAACGATTCCCCGTCCTAGCAGCGCGGGCACACCATAAAATTCAAACGCGTTTGCGGTCACATAAGCACTTTGCAGTTGGCGCGTTTCTTTTCCATCATTCATCAGCGCCCGGTCATGCCCGAAGCAAGCAATGTCTTCAAAGGCCGCGCGGATCATGTCGAAAGCGGCAAGCGAACAAGGAAGGATGTCGAGCGATTGGTTTGACGGCGCACCGGAATCCGCGCTTTGCAGCATCGGTACGGCCAAGCGGCTGGCATTCTTCGCGGCGAAGGCGTTGAACATGAGGTTGTAGAAAATGCTGAAGCCGATGGTCGAGGCGGCGATGCCGAGGGCGAGCGTGAGTACGGCGACGGCCGTGAAGCCGGGAGATTTGCGGAACATGCGAAGGGCGAAACGCAGGTCTTGCATACGCCTCCTTTACTCCCACCTGAGGGCTGTTAGTGGATCGACGTTGGCGGCGCGGCGGGCGGGGATGAAACTGGCGAGCAG
>JASHYE010000525.1 GCA_030043155.1 Candidatus Acidiferrales bacterium
AGTGACGCGATGGGCTGGAGAATCGCTCACGCTATTCGAGTATTTCCAGTGTAAACCGCTTTTTCAGTTTCATGCCCGCCGCACCGAGCAGCGTGCGGATCGATTTTGCGGTGCGACCCTGCCGGCCGATCACTTTTCCGAGGTCATCGGGTGCGACCCGCAGTTCAAGCACGGTCACCTGTTCACCTTCCACGGATCTTACAGAAACCTGTTCGGGATGATCGACAAGAGCCTTCGCGATCTCCTCGACGAGCTCCTTCATGAGAAACCTCCGGGAGCGGGAATTTGCGCTGGAGCCTTGAGTCCGGGCGTTGGGAATCCTGCGGCGGAACGGTACGGCGGCTTTACGCGATCTTTTGATGGCGCAAAAAGCTACGAACGGTGTCGCTAGGCTGCGCGCCGCACCCGAGCCAGTATTTGATGCGCTCGGCGTCGAGCTTCACAGCAGCAGGTTTCCTCAAAGGGTCATACGTCCCCACAATTTCAACGAAGCGGCCGTCGCGAGGGCGGGTCTTCTCAATGACAACTACGCGGTAGGCTGGCTGCTTCTTTTTGCCAATGCGGGACAGGCGAATCATCAACACTCGGTATATTCCTCCAAAAAGACAGTTTCGAGTATAGCCTAACAAGCCAAATTACCAAAGGTCGATTAAACTGTACAGATCTACACGAAAAACCTGCGACAACGCGAATAGCGGAGAGTTTAGGGCCTTTACTGGCTCATTCCGGAACGGAGCTTACCGAGGCCGCGCATCTTCCCGCGCATGGTGTTCCCGTACATCTTGATCATCCGCCGCATTTCGACGTATTGCTTGAGGACTTCATTCACTTCCTGCACGCTTGTGCCGCTGCCTCGCGCGATGCGCTTCCGCCGCTTGCCATCGATTAAGTTGTGATCGTCCCGCTCCGCGGCGGTCATCGAATTGATCACCGCTTCGGCGACTTTGAGGCGGCTCTCGTCTACTTCCGTATTCTTTGGCATTTTCGCAAATGGCCCGATTTTTGGCAGCATTCCCATCAACTGTTCGATCGAGCCCATTTTGCGGATTTGGCGCAACTGGTCGCGGAAATCCTCGAGCGTGAACTCATCGTGAGTCAGCTTGCGCTGCAGCTCGCGCGCTTGCTTCTCATCAATGGTTTTTTCCGCTTTTTCAATAAGCGTGAGCACGTCGCCCATGCCAAGAATGCGCGAAACGATGCGGTCGGGATGGAACTGCTCAATCGCATCATACTTTTCGCCGATACCGGCAAACTTCACCGGCGCGCCTGTGACTTTGCGTATCGAAAGCGCCGCACCACCGCGTGCGTCGCCATCCAGCTTAGTAAGGACGACGCCCGTGATTCCGAGCTGCTTGTGAAATTCGCCCGCTGAATGAACCGCGTCCTGGCCGATCATCGCATCGGCAACAAAAAGAATCTCCGCTGGCGACAGCTCCTTTTTCAGAGAGGAAAGCTCGTTCATCAGCTCATCGTCTATATGCAAGCGGCCTGCTGTGTCGACCAGAACCACATCATACGCAGAGAGTTTCGCTTCGCGCATCGCGCCACGAACGAGTTCGAGCGGCTTGTCCGATTCTTTTCCGGGCCAATTCGGGGTATGCGTCGCCTTGGCCACTTGTGCCAGTTGCTCGCGCGCTGCTGGGCGGTATACGTCTGTGGACACAACGACAGGACGATGACCGTGCTCGCCCAACCACTTTCCGAGCTTGCCGGTCGTGGTGGTCTTACCGGAGCCCTGCAATCCGACAATCATCCAAACCGATGGTGGGCGCGACGCAAACTGCATGCGAACTTCCTTGCCCAAAAGTTCGGAAAGTTCATCGCGAACGATTTTTACGACTTGCTGGTCCGGCGAAAGTTGCAGCAGCACTTCCGACCCGAGGGCCTTCTCTCGAATGTGCGCAACAATCTCGTCCACCACTCCCAAATTGACGTCGGCATCGAGCAGGGCCTCACGAATCTGCGCCAGGCCAGCGTCGAGGTGCTCCTCGGTCAGTTTTCCCTGGCCGCGAAGATTCTTGAAGGCGCGCTGAAGTTTATCGGTAAGGTTTTCAAACATAACTCAAACGCTTCCTTCACAAAAATAGCACGGCTGATAGCTGTTTGCGAGCGCGGCCGAGCCCTCTCAGTCACCGAACCTGCTAATTTTGTGGCGAAATACGCCTGTTTTCAGGTATATTAGCCCATTGCACCGAGTGAGCTGGCCCCACCTGAGCGGGTCTGCCGGGAATAATTTATGAATCGAGCCATCGATAAGGTACAGGAGTCTCAAGTACGCACGGATTTGCCGGCTTTCCGTCCCGGCGATACGGTGCGCGTGAACGTAAAATTGCGCGAAGCTGAGGGTGAGAAAGAAAAAGAACGCATCCAGCCGTTTGAAGGCGTGGTTATCAAGCGGCGAGGCCACACGGCGGGAGCAAGCTTCACGGTTCGGCGTGTAAGTTTTGGAATTGGGGTCGAACGCATTTTCCCGCTGCATTCCCCCATGATTTCCTCGATCGAAGTGGTCCAGCAGGGAAACGTTCGTCGCGCCAAGCTCTATTACTTGCGCGGACTGAAGGGCAAATCGGCCCGGATTAAGCGCGCAGTGCGTACCGAGCAACCCGTAACGCCGAAAGAGTCCGCCGAATAATCGCGGGCGCCGATTCCTCCCTGCCAATCACTCGATCCTTCCGTTGCGCTTGGAATGAGTGCAGACCTGCGGGTGGAGTTAAACGGGATCAAGCATGGATGCAAAAGAAATCTTTCTGCGAATGTGGGATCGCGAAGCGAAAACCACCGCGAGGGTTATTCGCGCGTTTCCGAAGGATAATCTGGATCGGAAGCCACACGAGCGCTCTCGCTCCGTTCGCGATCTTGCATGGCAATGCGTAATCGACGAGCGCGTGATCGAGAAAATCATCGACGGAGCGAATGACCTCCGAAATGTTGCGTCGAGTCCGCCGCCTCCCGAAACCATGGAAGAAATCGCGGCGGCACACGAGCTTGCCCATCGAGAGGCTTCCGAAAAAATGAGGCGGCAGGAAACAGAGTTCAGCAAGACGGTCACCGTGATGCTGCGCGGGGGTTCGATTCAGTTGGAGCAGGCGGAAACAATCTGGGGGAATTTACTCGATCAGATTCACCATCGTGGCCAGCTCTCCGTTTATCTCCGCCAAGCAGAAGGTAAAGTTCCCGCGATTTATGGCCCTTCTGGCGACGAGCCAATGAGCTTTGCGTCCTGATACCTTAACTTATTGTTTGCAATTTCCCACAGAACAACGGTCGCGAGTTTGCTGTGGTAGAATCCCGCGTGATGGCGCGGTTATGCTGCACACGTTACGAACTGCTGGCGCGCAAGCAAGGTTGGATGCGCATTTGCGGAATCGACGAAGTGGGCCGCGGCTCGCTATTCGGCCCGGTGGTGGCAGCCGCGGTTGTCCTTAACCCTCGAAGACGCATTGTTGGCCTTGATGATTCAAAGAAGCTCACGCCGGAGCGCCGCGCCGAACTGGCTCCCCGCATCCGCGAGCATGCTCTATCTTGGGCCGTGTCCGAAATCGACGCCAGCCGCATCGATGCGTGGAATATTTATCAAGCGAGCCGTCAGGCCATGCTTGCTGCGATCGAGAATATCCGTCCAGCCCCCGATTATTTGTTGATCGATGCGATGGAATTGCCTCTGGCGATCGAGCAGAAGTCTCTCATTCACGGCGACGCGCGTTCAGTTTCGATCGCAGCGGCGTCGATTCTGGCCAAAGTCGAGCGCGATCGATTAATGGATGAGTTTGATCAGCTTTATCCGCAATACGGCCTGCGCAGCAATCGTGGGTACAGCACTCCCGACCACCTCGAAGCTCTTCGGCGCTACGGTCCAACAGCGCTGCATCGTTTTTCATATGCCCCGGTACGTGAGTCGACTTGCTGGGCGGTGAACGCTATTCAGGCAACGCTGCCTCTTCCTGTTATCCGCGCGTCTGGCGCGGAAGCTGACAGCTAAGTTCAGCCCTAGACCGTTCGTACTAGATACTTTTTCCTTACAGGTTCCTCGCAAGAGCCCCCATTGACCCGTTTTTTGGTGTTTATTGTAGAAAGGCCCACCATGGACCAACTGACCAAAACGAGCGGTACTCCTGTGCCTGCGAGCCCGGAATCCGACGGCCAGACCCCGGCCCGGAATCTCTCGCAATCCGCTCATTCCAGTCCCGATGCTCAAAAGACCGTCTTGCTGGACAATCTGTCCGCCGCGCCAACCGGAACAAACTCAAACAATCGCTCTTCGTCAT
>JASHYE010000526.1 GCA_030043155.1 Candidatus Acidiferrales bacterium
TCTGGCGCGACCGATGTACCGCTTAGCGGGCCTGCGAATTGATCCCGCGAACAACGGGCCGCATGCGCCAGAGAGGTTCGTCAACTGGCGGCTGGTGAATCTAGCTTCGGGCGCGTCACAGCCCGTCGCAATTCCCAACGACGTATATGCTGGAGCGGCGACATGGTCGCCCAATGGTCGGCGATTCGTCTTTTTGAACTACGGGCGTCACGCTGTGGAACTGTGGGTCGGCGACGCTCGCACGGGAGCCATCCATCGCCTTGGCTCGCTTGCCGTCAATGCAGTCATCGAGCCGCCGAGCTATTACGCCAGCCGGCTGCCCGGCGGCGGGCCAGTCGTCTGGATGCCGGATTCCCGCCATTTGCTGGTGCGTCTAGTGTCAGCGGGACGCGGCGGCCCGCCGCAGGAGCCAGCCGTGGCGACGGGACCCATCGTGCAGGAATCAGACGGCAACGCTTCGCCAGTGCCCACGTACGAAGATTTGCTGACCAGCCCGCACGACTCCGATTTATTCACCTACTATGCGACCGCGCAACTCGCTTTGGTGGATGTCTCGAATGGGCAAGCGCAAATGCTGGGTCAGCCAGGCATTTTCGCGACCAATAATCCCTCTCCGGATGGCAGTCACGTTCTCGTCGCTCTCATCCATCGGCCTTACTCTTACCTCGTGACGCAAACTGAGTTTCCGCGGCAGGTCGAGGTGTGGGGCCTCACGGGTCGCGTGGAGTACCACATCGCGGACCTCCCATTGGCCGAGCACACGCCAATCAATGGCGTAGCGACAGGGCCACGCGACTATGAATGGCTGCCGGCGCAACCCGCCACGCTCGTGTGGGCGGAAGCGCTCGACGGCGGCAATCCGCGCAATAAGGTTCCCTTTCGCGACCACGTTCTGTCTCTGTCCGCGCCTTTTTCTGGTCCGCCAGCGGAACTCGCGAAAACGCCGGACCGGCTTGAGAGCTTCCAGTGGGGATCAAGCGGCGATCTGGGCATCCTGCGGGAAACTGTGTGGCGTTCCTCGACCGTGCGAATTTCTTTTTTCGATCCGAATCACCCCGATCAAGCGCCGCGCACGGCGTGGACGTTCAATATTCGCTCGGAGTACAACAATCCTGGAAATTTTGTCGAACAGACGCTGCCCAATGGGCAGCGCGCAGTGCTCGAAACGAGCGGGAACGTCTTCCTGACAGGCGTGGGCGCATCTCCGGAAGGCGATCATCCCTTCCTGGATCGCATCGATATCAATACACTACAGAACAAGCGGTTGTTCCAATGCGGGCCTGAGGATTATGAGACCGTCGCGGATCTGCTCACGCCCGATGGGTCGCGCTTCCTGACAGAGCGGGAAACTCCCGCGGACCCTCCCAACTACTACGTGCGTTCCGATAGCGGAGAGAATTTAATGGTGAGCCATTTCACCGACCCCACGCCCATCGTGCGGAAAATCCGCTCCGAACTCGTGACCTACAAGCGCGCGGATGGCGTGCCGCTGTCGATGATGGTTTACCTGCCTCCGGACTATAAGGACGGTGAACGCCTGCCCGCTGTCGTGGTCGGTTATCCCTTGGAGTACAGCAGCATTGAAATGGCTGGCCAAGTGATCGGTTCGAAGTACCGCTTCCTCAGCTTTCCGGTTTTTGGGGCCGCGAATGGCGACACCGGCAGCCCGCTCTATCTACTCCTTGATGGTTATGTGGTTCTCGATCAAGTCGCGATGCCAATCGTTGGCCCGCCGGAAACCGTGAACAATACATTCATCCCGCAGCTTGTCGACGATGCCAAGGCTGCAATTGACAAGGCCGCGGACATGGGATTCATTGATCCCCATCGCGTGGGAGTGACTGGACACAGCTACGGCGCGTTTATGACTGCGAACCTGATGGCGCATTCGGACCTCTTCCGCGCTGGTGTTTCCCAGAGCGGAGCCTACAACCGCACACTTACGCCCTTTGGCTTTCAAAGCGAGCGGCGGACATTTTGGCAGGCGGAGCCGATCTACGAAGAGATGTCGCCATTCTTTTTCGCCAACAACTACAAGGCCCCCGTCTTGATCGTTAACGGAATGGATGACAACAATAGCGGCACGTTTCCGATCCAGTCGCTGCGGATGTATGAGGCTTTGCAAGGCAACGGCGCGATCGTCCGCTGGATCCAGCTGCCCTACGAAGCCCATATCTATGCGGGACGTCAATCTGTGGAAGATGTGGTGTGGGAAATGATGGGCTGGTTTGACAAGTATGTGAAAAACGCGCAGCCGATCGCGGGAACCGACACAACGCAAAGTTCCAATCATTAGAAGAGCCGGAAAAAATCCGAAGATGAAGGGGAGGCCAGAGTCTGCACGGCCATCACTTCGGTCTTTAGCTTGTGACCTTCGAGGCTAGCCGCCTTCGCTTTGCAAAGCGGTTAGCAACTCGTCTCCGTCCGGAGTTCCCAGACCGGTGCACGGATCCCAGCCGGGGCCCGCAGAATACGCGCCGTTGTTGCCCGTGGTGATGTCGTGCAGTGCGCCTTCCGCGCTCGCCGTGTACATCAACGGATTGATGTAGCCAGCGTTTTTGCCGATGGACTGATTGATCAGCGCCACGAGCCCAGCCCACAGCGGCGCTACGGCGCTGGTGCCTCCAATGACGAGCGATTGTCCATCCACCACGACGTTGTAGCCTGTCTCCGGATCCGCATCTCCAGCAACGTCAGGCACGCCGCGACCGACAAATCCGTTCGGCGCTTTGGGCACGTCCGCGCTTGACTGAAACGAAGGAAGCGCAAAAGTTTCGCTGACGCCGCCGCCCGTGGCACCTTCGTTCTGCGATAAATCATTCCATACCTGCTCGCTGGTGATCGTGTCACCGGAAATTTGCAGCTTCGTTCCGCCGCAGCCGGTTACATAGGGACTGGACGCTGGAAAATCGAC
>JASHYE010000527.1 GCA_030043155.1 Candidatus Acidiferrales bacterium
GCATTCAGTGAGCGCTTTGCTTGCGCGCTCGATGCTGGCGCCGCGGCGCCTGCCTTTCATCACTACGCTCCACGGCACGGACATTACGCTCGTCGGCAGCGACAGAAGCTATCTGCCGATCACGCGATTTTCTATCGAACAGAGTGATGGCGTGACGGCGATCTCTAATTATCTGCGAGATCAGACGATCAAAGAATTTGACGTTCATCGCCCTATCGAAGTCATCCGAAATTTCGTGAACTGCGATCAGTACTGCCGTTTGGCGGATCAGCGCCGCCGCAGCGAATGGGCTCCGAACGGCGAGCCGCTGATCATGCACCTTTCCAATTTCCGTCCCGTCAAACGCATCACCGATGCTGTCGAGATTTTTGCGCTGATTCGGCAGAAAATGCCGGCGAAGTTTGTCCTGATCGGAGACGGTCCGGATCGCGGGGCTGCCGAGTACCTGGTACGCTCCAAGAAACTGAACCGCGATGTGTTCTTCGTAGGCAAACAGGATCACATTCAGGACTTTCTTGGACTCGCCGACTTGTTTCTGTTGCCCTCGGATCTCGAATCATTCGGGCTTGCCGCGCTTGAAGCAATGGCGTGTGAGGTTCCGGTCATTGCTACGAACGTTGGCGGCGTTCCGGAAGTTGTGACGAACGGTGTGGATGGCTACCTGGTTGACCCACGCGACGTCGCTTCTGCGGCAAAGTTTGCGATTCAAATCCTCTCACGCGCGGACCGAGGCCGCGAGATGGGAAAGCAGGCGCGCATCGATGCCCGAAAGAAATTCTGCTCGAATGACGTGATTCCACTTTACGAGGCGTACTATCAGCAGGTTTTGAATACCTCTACAGCCGCACACGCGTAGCGAAGCTCCAGCGAATGATCTCGCGGTTCGGTTCGCCTCAGCAGGCGCTTCAATGCACTTCCGGCGTGAGTTTCAGTGAATCCAACACGCAATTAATGTCCGATTGTGGAAATGTGCCTGTTCCGGCTCTTGAAGTGAAGAGCAGTCGGTACTGCGCATTGTGGGCGTCAAAGAGGCGCATCACTATCATGGCATCTTTGGAGGGGTCGCCAAATTGTAAGCCGCGCAATCCCTCCGCCTGCACCTTGTAGATCGCGCTCGCCTCGCTCGCTCCGAATGCGAGTTTCCACTCGAGCAGGGTGCCAATGCGCTCTACCTGCGCGCGCGAACTGAATGGCGAAAGTGAGGCGGGCGACGTGCTGTATACGGCCAGATACAAATCATAATTGGTTGGAAAGAGGTCAGAACCAAAAACAGCTTCATAACGGTCGTAGGTCTTTACATCACCATCGCGAATGCTTGAAAGGATGTCCTTCTCACCGGCAGGATTGAAAAAGATGATCACTGGGCCGGCCTTGAAGTCCACCTCAGAATGGGCGTCGCCGTCGCTTTGCGCGAGGATTCCCTTCCAGGGTGCCGCGAAGCTCACGCCATAGAACGAAAGGCTTTTTTCTTGGACGGGCGAAGCCGCCGTCGAGGGGAGCGGCTGAGGAACCTCCCTGAGGAAAGGCGCGCTGCTCGCCCAGTGCTTGGCCTGAAAGAAGAACATCGTCTGCAGGCCGTACGCGAGCGCGTAGACGCCTATAGTCAGGGTCACAAGCGCGAGGACAATCGTCGCGAGCGCGGATTCTTTTTTCTCGCCCATCAGCTTGCCTGTAAGCTAACAGGCTCCGCACAACAGAGCAAACTTTATGATGCTTTATTCAATTGTTCAGCATAAGCGGTGGAGCTGCAGTCAGGAGCCGTGCCCGTTTCCGTTCGAGTTGCCGCCTTGCGCTGCCTCTTCGCCGTCTTTGTAGATGTATTTGATGGCATGTTTGTACAGCAGCAGGTTGGGACTGCCAAATCGCGTCAGCTTGATGCAATCGCGGTCGTACCATTCCACGATTCCATGGAGGGTTTCCCCATCCGCCAGAACCACTGCAACAGGCGTATGCGATTGCATCTGCTTGACGTAATAGAAGCTCTCGGCGTGGGTTTGTTCGGGCGGAGCTGGTTTCTTCCTTTGCCCCGGTTCGTGTGTGTTCCGTGCCGGATACTGCTGCTCCTTCACCTCGGTGAGGGAGGGGCGGAATAACTTGCGATTCACGATGTCGTGCTCCTTAAGAAGTTTCTAGGAATGCGTTCTCTGTATATAAGACTACATCCAGTGCGATTGGGTTTCCTAAAAAATATCCTTCCAGTCATTTTTGGGTTCGTTATCCAATTCTGAGGCTTTCCGCTGCGGCATCCAAGCCGAGTTGGCGGCTTACATTGCGACGCAAGCGGCTCTCCAACCGATCCAGGCTACTCGTGGCTTGCGCCACCCAGCCATCGCTGATTTTTCGAGCGAGGGCCTCGAGCTCGCGGCGCAAGTCCGGGTTCCGCAGCGCGAAGTCGTTCGTACTGTGGGACAGTTCGAGCAGGTCTGCGAAAAAACTATAGAACAGCAGCAGTAGATTTTCAAACGATTCCGATTCTTCCTTTGCAAGCCGCACGGTCGCGCTGAAAATCGCGCGATAGGATTTTCCGCTCATGGACTCGCCGATCAACCCGAGCACATCACGTCGAAGGCGAGCTGACTCCGCCAAGTCCAGCCCCAGAGCTGCGCCGGGACTGCCATCAGCGAGTTGCGCGGCCAATTTGCGTTCCGTGGCGCTCCATTCAGAGTGGTTCTTCAGGAATTGCTCTATTTTCTCCGGCGTGATTGGCGCGAACCAGAATGTCAGGCACCTGGAGCGGATAGTTTGCAGGAGCGCGTCAGCGCGAGGCGCAAGCAAAATCAGAGTGGCAGTCTCCGGTGGCTCCTCCAAAATTTTCAGGAATACATCGGCATCGTTCCAGCGCATCGTTTCCGCGCCATCAAGGATGAAAATGCGTCGGCGGGCCTGCGGACGAAAATAGGCTGCGCGCTGAACGGCGCGAAGCTGCCCCATGCGAATCATTGGCCGCGCCACAGGACTCTTACGGCGCACGGGATCGGGCACAATCGCCCAAACATCAGGATGCGTTTCGAGGATCAGCGGAGTTCGTTCCACGGTCGACGCGTCGGGGTTCTCACCCCGTTCGGCGAGGCCTTGCTGGATCAGTGCGGCAGGATCCGCAAGTTGGGCAATTTTCTTGCACGTTGCGCATTCGCCGCAGAAATCATCGCGCAGTTTTTCGCAGTTGGCCGCCTGTGCGAACATTCGCGCCAGCGTGAATTTGCCAATTCCTCGCGGGCCGGCGAACAGCAGTGCGTTCGGCATGCGCTCGCGCCGCAGCATCGTGCGCAGAGCCTGCACAATTCGCTCATTGCCCAGAAACTCGCTAAATCCCACTATTCGTCCTCGCGGTCCGGCGCTAGAATTCGCGCCTGAAGAATGGCCATCATGTCGCTGTGAATCTGCTCCGGTGAGCGCACGTTGTTGCTCCGAGGGTCCATGCAGTCGACGGTTGACCAGTTTGCTTGATGCGCAAGCCGCTCGAAAATCTGCGCCGCTCGCTTCAAGTGTTTAAGGTTTGCCTCCTGCAAATCTTTGCGGCGTCGCGTGTATTTCCGCGGACGCTTTCGCCGAATGAGTTGTTGGGCGCGGCTCGCCGGCAGCCGCAGATAAATCACAATGTCTTCGCGAGGCAGTCCATAGACGCCGTACTCCAATTTTTCGAGCCATGCGCGAAATTGCTCCTGTCGGGCAGGAGGAACACGAGCGCCTTGGTGCGCCAGATTGGAAGCGATGTAACGATCGGCAAGCACAAGCCTTCCCTCATCCAAAAGAGATTCGAGACGTTTCTTGTTTTCCAGCCGGTCGCCGGCAAAAAGCAGCGCAGAAAAATGTGCGTCCACGTCAGTGAGCGTGCCGAACTTTCCGTTCAAGTACTGTGCCACCATCTTTCCGAAGAAACCGCTATAGCGTGGGAAATCGATGGTGGCATGAAGAATTCCGCGCTGACGCATTGCTCGCGCAAGCATCTCCAACTGTGTGTGCTTGCCCGATCCGTCAATCCCTTCCAGTACGATGAGTTTCCCGCGGGGAGGCATAAACGCTGCACAGTCTAACACAGCTGCGCGGTATCAGTCGGCGACTGCGCGTCGCGCCGGATTTGCTTCCTTCGCCTTCCGTCTAGGCCGTGCAACATTCCTCGGCAATGCCGCATCTTGCGAGGAAGCCGCGTGCGGAGACCTTAGTTATTTGCCAGCGGCGCTGTCCGGTTCGGGGTGTGGTGATGAAGGGCCATTTGCGAATTTGTCGAGCGCTAGCTTGTCTCGCAATTCTTGTCACGTCTTTTCTTGTGACCGGAAGATTGATTTTCAGCCAGAACGCCGTTTCAGTGCGCGGCACCGTGACCGATCCCAGCGGCGCCGCAATTCCAAATGCAGCAGTTCATCTGATCAATTCTATGAACAATTTCCAGCAGACCACGACCACCAACCAGCAGGGTAGCTATGTGTTCGCGGATGTCGCCCCGGGAGTTTATAGCTTGGCAGTCGAAGCGCAGGGTTTCGAAAGATTCGAACAGGGCGGTATTCATATCGCCGGCGGCACTGCTGCGCCCGTGACGTTCAATGCTCAATTGAAAATCGCCGAGGTCCAGCAAAGCGTTACGGTGAAACCGGAGAACGGCGAAACATGCCTGAACGTGCTTGCGCGTTTCTTGCCCGGCGTCGGCCCGGGCTTGCTGGCAATTCGCCGAGGGCCATCCGGGAATTATTATGTGCTCACCGCTCCGGGCGCCTCCATCGCAGTTTATTCTCCCAGCGGCAAACGAATCGGCCAGATACCGGCGGCATCTTCCCTATCGTCTTCGCCCGGTTCCTCGATCGTCTATGGTTCGGATTTGCAGGTCGATTCCGCCGGTCGAGTCTACGTCGCTGACCGCGGCGCGAACGCAATTAGAATTTATTCCGCTGCTGGAATCCCAGTTGCAAAAATTCACGTGCTTGCTCCCGTTTCCGTGGGCCCACTCGCCGGCGGTGAAGTCGCTGTGTCCAGTTTGTCTTCGCAACATCTGGTGGATGTCTATGACATAGCGCGTGGAGAAGTGGACCGCAGCTTCGGGGACATCATTGATCCCACCATCGAGGAGTGCAACTCGCAGATTTTCGACTGCACCACGCACCCCGATCCGCGGGATGTAAAAGATGCCGACACGTCCGAAAATGGCAAGCCCACGATGAATCGTAGTTGGTTCTATGGCAATTCAGTCGGAGATATTTTTGTGGATCTTGCATTTCGCGCTGCTCCAACCATTCGCGAATACGATGGTTACGGAGC
>JASHYE010000528.1 GCA_030043155.1 Candidatus Acidiferrales bacterium
CCAGCATTCCGCTTTTAATCGCCGTGTGAATTCCCTTCAGTCGCTGCGAATTCAGCAGGCTCGCCGAATCTCCGATGATCAATCCTCCGTCCACATATGTTTTGGGCATCGAATACCATCCGCCATACGGCACACTTTTCGCACCATAGCGAACCAGTTTCCCGCCCTCGAGAACCCGTCGCACAAATGGATGTAGCTTGAATCGCTGAAACGCCTCATGCGGATCAAACAGCGAATCTTTGTATTCCAATCCCACAACCGTGCCCAGCGAAACACGATTGTCGCGCAGCCCGTAAATCCATCCGCCGCCATATTTGTGCGAATCGAACGGCCACCCCAGCGTATGCGCGACGTAGCCCGCTGCAATTCGGCCCGGCTGCACTTCCCAGAGCTCTTTGATTCCGATTCCGTAAACCTGCGGATTCACTCCATCCGAATGAAAATGATTCACCAGATCTTTTGTCAGCGACCCGCGCGGCCCTTCCGCCAGCACCGTAATCTTCGACCGCAATTCGTATCCCGGCGTGAAGTTGTCTTTCGGCGCGCCATTCTTGTCCACGCCTTTATCTTCCGTGATCACGCCTACAATACCGTCGCCTTCATAAATCAGCGACGCACCCGCGAACTGCGTGAACACGTTCACTCCCGCCTTTTCCACCAGTCCGCCAAGCCATTTCGTCAGCCGGTTCAGCGAAATCACATAATTTCCATGATTTTGCAGCGGCGGAGGCGTGATCGGCAGCTTCCATTCTTTCGTCGCGCTCAAAAAATACGCCGCATCATCCGTCACTGGCGTATCCAGAGGAGCGGTCTTCTCGAAATCCGGGACCAATTCGCGCAGCGCGCATGGATCCATAATCGCGCCCGAAAGTTGATGCGCCCCAAGCTCGCGTGCCTTTTCCAGAACGTAGATGTTTTCAGCAGAAAGTACGGGCGTTTTCCCTGCAGCCGAAGCTTGTTCGATCAGCTGCGACAATCGCAGCGCGCATGCCAGCCCAGCCGGCCCTGCGCCCACAATCAACACATCGGCTTCAAGTTTTTCTCGTTCCACAGGCATAAGCTTTCATTGTAGCAGAACGATTTGCGAGGAAATGCGCGTCGGTTCACCACTAACAGGGGAACGGAGAACACCATTGCACTGTCATTCCGAGGAGCCTGCCTGTCGCAGGCAGGCAAAGCGACGAGGAATCTGCATTTTTCTTCAGAAATACGCGGACCAAATTTTTTGTTGAGCTCGAAATGACAACAAGAAGATTCTTGCAGTAAGCTGCTAAAAATCAAAGCGCCGACGCGCTAGGCAGTTTTGGACTTCTCGATCTCTTCCGTCAGCGCGGGCACAATCTCGAACAAATCTCCGACCACGCCATAATCCGCAATCTCAAAAATCGGCGCATTCTGATCTTTGTTGATCGCGGCGATGCACCGCGAGCCTTTCATTCCCACGACGTGCTGGATCGCGCCGCTGATTCCCAGCGCCAGATAAAGCTTCGGCGAAACCGTCTGCCCCGAGCTTCCAATTTGCCTTTCCATTGGCAGCCAGCCCTCGTCGCAGATCGGACGCGACGCCGAAAGCTCCGCGCCCATTGCTTTCGCTAGCTTCTCTGCCAGCGGAATATTTTCCGGCGCCTTAATCCCGCGCCCAATCGAAACCAGGATCGGCGCCTGCGTCAAATCCACCGCCTGCTTCGCTTCGCGGAAAAGCTCCAGCGGCTTGGTGCGAATCTGTTCCGCCCGGATATTCACGCTCAACGGCTTGACTGGAGCCTTTCCATCTTGTTTCTTCACCGCTGTGTCCGCACGAAACGCGCCCGCCTGAAACGACACGATCCACGGCCCATCGCCTTGCAGGCTGACGTCCGCTGCCGTCCGCCCCTGAAACATTTGCCTGACGAAAACCGGCTTGCCACCGTCTTGTCGATATCCAACGCAGTCGCCGATCATTCCTTTGTTCATCGACGCCGCCAGCTTCGGTGCAAAATCGCGTACTTGATATGTATGCGGAAGAATCGCGAGATCCGGTTTCGTCTGCTCGATCACCTGCTTCAGTGCAATGGAATATCCGTCCGGCGTGTATTTCTCAAGCAGCGCATTTTCGACAAGGAGCACTTCCTCAAGCTGATAGGCCGCCAATTCGTCCGCCAGCGCCGCCACTCCCTGCCCAATCACCACGCCGCTGACCGTCCCATTCGCCTCCTTCCCGATCTGTTGCGCCGCGGTCAGCGCTTCAAAACTGACCTTGTTCCATTTCCCTTCGCGTTGTTCGGTAATCAGGAGGATTTTCATCTTGAAATTTGCGGAGCTACAGGACTCTCGCCTCGTGCTGCAATTTCTCCACGAGCTTTGCCGCAATTTCCTTTGGCGAGCCGCTGATAAATTCCGTCTTCTTCGTTTTCTGCGGCACGTAAATCCGTTCCACTTTTTGCGTCAGCGCCGACTGCACTCCCAGCGATTCGCGCGCCACGCTAGCAATCTCTTTCTTTTTTGCCGCCATAATGCCTTTGAGCGTCGCATAGCGCGGCTTATTGATTCCCGATTGAATCGTCAGCACCGCCGGCAACGGCACTTCCACCCACTGGAACCAACCCGCTTCCAGCTCGCGTTTCACGCGCAGATGATCCCCCTGCAATTCAATCGACATAATGATCGTCGCGTGCGGCATTCCCAGCAGCTCGGCCAGCAGCACGCCCGTCTGCCCAAATCCGTGATCTTCGCTCTGCAATCCCGTCAAAATTAGATCGAACTTCTCTTTCCCGATTGCCGCCGCCAGCGACCGCGCCGACCCAAGAGGGTCCAGCTGATAAAACTTCTCATCCATCACGTGAATCCCGCGCTCCGCCCCTTTCGCCAACGCCTCTTTGATTGTCTGCTTCGCGCGCTCCGGCCCCATCGAAACGGCTACAACTTCTCCGCCGTGCTTTTCCTTCAGCCTTAGCGCTTCTTCCAGCGCGAAGCTGTCCGGCTCATTTGTTTCAAAACTGATGTCCGTCTCGCGAATCCATCCCCCGCTCGCATCAATCCCCAGCGGCGCATCCTTCGCGGGAACCTGTTTCACGCAAACCGCAATCTTCACCGGCCCTCCCACAACTTGAACACCAACGAAGCATTTGTGCCGCCAAATCCAAACGAATTCGATAGCGCATATTGCATCGTCACCTTCCGCGCTTCGTTCGGAACATAATCCAGATCACACGCCGGATCCGGATTCTCGTAATTGATCGTCGGCGGCGCCACTTGATCGCGCAGCGCCAGCACACTGATCCCCGCCTCGATTCCGCCCGCGCCGCCTAGCGTGTGTCCCGTCATCGATTTCGTCGAACTCACCGGAATTTTCTTCGCCGCGTCCCCAAACGTCCGTTTGATCGCCAGCGTCTCCAGCGCATCTCCAATCGGCGTCGAAGTTCCATGCGCATTCACGTACCCAATTTGCTCCGGCGCTATTCCCGCGTCCTTCAGTGACGCGCGCATGACCCGATGCGCCCCGTCGCCGTCCTCCGAAGGCTGGGTCATGTGATACGCATCGGCAGACATTCCGTATCCGACAATTTCCGCCAGAATATTCGCGCCTCTCCGCTGCGCGTGTTCAAGCGACTCCAGAACGAGCATCCCCGAGCCTTCTCCGATCACGAACCCGTCGCGCTGCGCATCAAAAGGCCGGCTTGCTCGCGCTGGCTCGTTGTTCCGGGTCGAAAGCGCCTTCATCGCCGCGAATCCGCCGACGCCCATCGGCGTCACCGCTGCTTCCGAGCCTCCCGCCAGCATCACTTCCGCATCGCATCGCTGAATAATCTTGAACGCGTCCCCAACCGCATGCGCCGAAGCCGAACACGCCGTGGCCGTCGCCGAATTTGGCCCTTTCGCGCCGTAGCGAATCGACACTTGCCCCGACGCCAGATTGATAATCGCGGAAGGAATGAAAAAAGGAGAGATCTTGCCGGGGCCGCCGTGGATCAGCTTGCTGTGTTCCCGCTCGATAACATCGAATCCGCCAATGCCCGAGCCAATGTAAACGCCCGTCGCGTCTGCATTTTTTTCATCGATTTGCAGCCCGGCCATCTTGACAGCAAAATCAGTCGCGGCAATCGCGATCTGAATGAACCGTGCCATTTTTTTGATGTCTTTTTTTTCGATCCACTGAAGAGGGTCAAATCCCTTTACTTCGCCCGCGAATGTGCAGTCGAATCCCGTGGTATCAAACTGCGTGATCGGCGCAATCCCGCTCTTTCCGGCGACAAGATTCTTCCAAACCCCTTCCGTGCCGATCCCGCAGGCGCAGACCAACCCGACTCCTGTAATCACAACTCGACGGTTCAATGGGGGACTTTCTCCTCGCGGAATTCCGAGGCCGCGAAACTATTTTTTCGCTTGGGCGTGCTTGTCGATGTAAGCGATCGCATCCTTCACTGTGGCGATCTTTTCGGCGTCTTCATCGGGGATCTCAATTCCAAACGCCTCTTCGAATGCCATCACCAGTTCCACGATGTCGAGCGAGTCGGCACCCAGATCATCCACAAAAGAAGCCGTCGGCGTCACTTCGCCTTCGTCCACACCGAGTTGTTCCACGATAATCTGCTTCACGCGTTCTTCAACGCTGGCCATTCGATTTCTTCCTCCGCTTTCGGCGATTCTTCGCGCTTGCCCTGATGTTCCCGGCGGCTTCTCCGGTTATATAAACCTGTTCATTCTATGCGGCCCGCCATATCCGGTCAACCATACTTCGTCGGCAGCGGTGAGTCAGCACGAATTTCCTTGATCGTGAAATGCGGAGACTGCTAAGCCGCCGTCAGCAGCAGCGGCGCTCCATCCGTAATCACAATCGTATGCTCGTAATGCGCCGCAAGGCTTCCGTCCGCCGTCTTCACCGTCCAGCCGTCGCCGCCATCTTTCGGCTCGCCCGAGCCCGCCGCGATGATCGGCTCGACGGTCAAAACCAACCCCCGGGTCAAAATCTGCCTAGCGGTGCGGTTATCATAATTGGGCACGCTCGGCTCTTCATGAATCGTGCGCCCGATGCCGTGTCCTCCGAGTTCGCGAATCACGTGAAAACCGTTGCGCCGCACTTCACCCTCCACCGCCCGTCCAATTTCATTCACGCGATGATTCGCTCGCGCAAATTTCATCGCCTTCTGAAACGCTTGCTCCGCGCACTCCATCAACTGCCGCGCCTGCTGCGAAACCGGCTCAATCGCCACGGTCATCGCCGCGTCCGCCATGTAGCCATTCTTTTCGAATGTCACGTCGAGCTTCACCAAATCTCCCGCCTTCACTTTGCGTGAATCCGACGGTATCCCGTGCACCGCCTCGTCATTCAAACTGATCAGCACGTCACCCGGAAATCCGTAAACCATTCGCGGAGCCGATCGCGCGCCGTTCTCCCGCATGACTTTTCCGGCAATTCTCTCCAATTCGCCGGTCGTGATTCCCGCCCGAACGCTCGCCGACATCGCTTCCAGCGCCAGCCGCACAATCCG
>JASHYE010000529.1 GCA_030043155.1 Candidatus Acidiferrales bacterium
ACCGATCTGGCGCGAAAAGGAAAGCTTGATCCAGTAATCGGCCGGGACGAGGAAATTCGCCGGGTGATGCAGATCCTTGCCCGGCGCACGAAAAACAATCCTGTGCTCATTGGCGAGCCGGGAGTTGGAAAAACCGCGATTGTCGAGGGGCTCGCGCAGCGCATCGTCGCAGGCGATGTGCCGGAGGTGCTGAAGCCGAAGAGAATTGTAGCTCTTGATCTGGCGTCGCTGGTTGCAGGCGCGAAGTATCGGGGCGAATTTGAGGATCGTCTGAAGGCGGTACTGAAAGAAGTTACCGATTCCGAAGGTCAAATCATTCTCTTCATCGATGAGCTTCACACGGTCGTTGGGGCAGGCGCGGCGGAAGGTTCGATGGATGCTTCCAACATGCTGAAGCCGGCGCTTGCTCGGGGAGAGCTCCGCACCATTGGAGCCACTACTCTGAACGAATATCGCAAGTACATCGAAAAGGATCCCGCGCTTGAGCGGCGCTTTCAGCCGGTGATGATTCCTGAACCCTCCGTAGAGGACGCTATTGCGATCTTGCGCGGCCTGAAAGAGCGATATGAAGTGCACCATGGAGTTCGCATTCAGGACGCCGCGATTGTCGCAGCCGTGATGCTCTCTCATCGCTATATCGCGGATCGCTTTTTGCCGGACAAGGCCATCGACCTGATTGACGAAGCGGCTGCCAGCCTGCGTATGGAATTGGATTCCATGCCGGCGGAGATTGATGAAATTGAGCGCCGGATTTTGCAACTGGAAATCGAGCGGCAGGCGCTTTCCAAAGAGTCTGACGCTCATTCGCGTGAACGCTTGCGCGAAATCGAAAAGGAACTCGCCTCGCTTCGGGAAAAATCAAGCGGGTTGAAGGCCCAATGGCAAGTGGAAAAGGACGCGATCGGTCGCATCCGCAAGATCAAGGGCGAAATTGAGCAATTGAAATCCGAAGAGCAGCGTATGGAGCGGGCAGGCGAGCTTGCCAAGGTGGCTGAGATTCGCTACGGAAAGCTCTCGGCTGCTGAACGCGAGTTGCAGAAGGCGCAGGAATCGCTGGCCCAGCTGCAAAAGGGCCGCGCTATGCTGAAGGAGGAAGTAGGCGAGGAAGACATCGCGCGAATCGTTAGCAAATGGACGGGCATTCCGGTGGGCCGGCTGATGGAAGGAGAAGTTCAGAAGCTGGTGCACATGGAAGAACGCCTGCGGCAGCGGGTCGTCGGGCAGGATGATGCTCTTAGCCGCGTTGCGAACGCTATCCGCCGCAGCCGCTCCGGTCTGGCCGATCCGCGCAGGCCGATCGGGTCGTTCTTGTTTCTTGGGCCGACTGGCGTGGGCAAAACGGAACTCGCGCGTGCGCTTGCGGAATTCCTCTTCGATGATGAGCGCGCGATGATTCGGCTCGACATGTCGGAGTACATGGAGAAGCATTCCGTGGCGCGGATGATTGGCGCGCCTCCCGGATACGTCGGCTACGAGGAAGGTGGTCAGCTCACGGAGCAGGTTCGCCGACATCCTTATTCCGTCGTACTGTTGGACGAGATCGAAAAAGCGCATCCGGACGTCTTCAACGTGCTGTTGCAAATCCTGGAAGACGGCAGACTGACCGACGGCAAAGGGCGCACGGTCGATTTTCGCAACACTGTGATCGTCATGACCTCGAACATTGGCTCATCGGCAATTTTCGAGCTCGCCGCAAAGGATCCGAAGCGCGCCCGCACCGAAGCAATGGAGGCACTGCGGCAGATTTTCCGGCCGGAATTCCTGAACCGCGTAGACGATATCGTCATCTTCCAGCCGTTGGGCAAAGAGCAGCTTGAGCACATTGTCGACCTGCAACTGCAGCAAGTTTCGAAGCTGCTCGAAAGCAAGCATGTTTCGCTGCGGCTCACTCCGGCTGCCCGCGAATTGGTTCTGCGTGAAGGGTATGACGCGGCATTTGGAGCTCGGCCTTTGCGACGTGCTATCCAGCGACTGGTACAGGACCCGCTCGCGATGGACATTCTAGACGGTAAGATTTTGCCCGGTGCGGACGTACTTGTTGATGCAGACTCGAAGGTAGGCGAGATGCGCTTTGAACAGAACAAGCCAAAAGCTGGTGTCGCGCGGAGCCATTGATTTGACGGGTGATTCTGGTACCCCTAAACTGTTCTTATCGGTCATATTGAGGAACCTATGAAAACGCTGAAGACAGCATTCTTGCTCACTGCGCTCACCTTATTGCTGGTCCTAGGTGGAGAAGCCATAGGGGGACGCCGAGGCATGACGTTTGGGCTGGTCATCGCCGTGGTGATGAATGCCGTCTCATATTTCTTTTCGGATAAAATCGCCCTGCGGTCAGCCCAAGCCCAACCAGTGACTCGCGAGCAAGCGCCTCGGCTTTATGCCGTTATGGAGCGGCTTGCCGGAAAAGCGGGCCTGCCCATGCCAAGGCTATATGTCAGCCCACAAGCGGCTCCCAATGCTTTCGCAACGGGCCGCAACCCGCGACACGCTGCTGTTTGCGTTACGGCAGGGTTGATGCAAATCATGAATGACGACGAGCTCGAAGGCGTAATCGCTCACGAGCTTTCTCATGTTCGAAACTATGACATTCTCACGTCCTCGATTGCGGCCACGATAGCCGGCGCAATTACCTGGGTTGCGGAAATGGGCCGGTGGGGTCTCATTTTCGGCGGTTTCGGCGGGGGTCGCGATGGGGGAGAGGGTGAGGGCAACGCCATCACGGCCATTCTGATGCTGATTCTGGCCCCTATTGCCGCGCTTCTGCTGCAACTCGGTATTTCGCGCCAGCGGGAATACCAGGCTGACGCATCGGGCGTAAAGATGGTCGGCCATCCCTACGGGCTTATCAGCGCATTGCAGAAGCTGGAGGGCTACAACAAGAAAATTCCCATGGCCATTTCGCCTTCGACCGCCGCCCTGTGCATTGTGGCACCGCTGCAAGCACGCCAAATGCTGGCAAATCTCTTCAGCACCCACCCGCCGCTTGACGACAGGATTGAGATCCTGAAGAACATGCAAATCACACGCTGAAGCGCCGCCTCCGTCGGCAATTTACTACAAATGGCAGAAACAACAGGGTCAGAGTAAAGATTTCAGGGTAGGCCGGAAGGGCAAAACCCTGTACGACCGGACAGCAAAATCTAACTGATTGACAATTCAACCATTTACCGCCACGATCCCGTTATCGGACGATTGGCATCACCCGTGCTTCCTCTAGCACTCCGCAGGGGGAATTCAGGTTCAAGGAGAACCAAAATGACTTTCGAAGAAAGAAACCAAACGCCGCCCGAAGCGGCAACTCCCCGGTGGGTAGGTATTGTGGTGGTTTTGATTGCGATCGTGGCCTTGGTGGCCTTGGGCATTGGTTGGAGCGCCGAGCGAACTGCCAAAGACAACGAGACTGCTTTGGCTTCGCAGGTGCAGTCAGCGAAGCAGGGGCAGACCGTCCTCGAGCAGAGGCTGCAGCAAAGCGATGAAGCTAATGCGCAGATGCAGGGTGAACTGAACGTGATCACGGACCGCCTGAAACTCACCCAAGGTGAGTTGGCCAAGGCTCGCACTGAGGCGCGGAAAATCACCTCGGACGACAAGAAGCAGTTCGCGGCCGTGCAGCAGCAGGAAGACCAGATGAATACGCAGCTGGCCACCAAGGCTAGCTCGGATGACCTGAACAAGGTAAGCGGCGACGTCAATGGCGTAAAAACCGATCTGGATGCGACGAAGCAGAATCTGCAGATGGCGCGAGACCAGTTCGGCAACCTGATCGCTCGTAATCATGATGAAATCGAGACCTTGCGCCGCATGGGTGAGCGCAATATCTACGAATTTACCGTTGACAAGAAGGGTGAGAAAAAGCGCGTTGGGGATCTGACGGTTGAGCTGCGCGGAACCAACCCGAAAAAGCAGCTTTTCACGATGTATCTCACCGTGGATGACAAGCGGTTTGAGAAGCAGAACCGGTCCGTGGATGAGCCGATCTACTTCTACACACGCGAGTACCAGGTTCCTCTGGAGATGGTCATCAACCAGGTGGGAAAGAACAAAGTCAGCGGCTACCTGAGTGTCCCGAAGGCCGCCGCACCAGCTCAAACGGCGAGTGGTTCAACGGGAACCGGATCAGGACAGTAAGCACCGGACAGCCTGAATTCCAACTGATGGAAAAAGGAGGCGCTCTTGGGCGCCTCTTTTTTTGAATTTATTCCGCTTTGGATAGAGACCGCATCTTACGCCGCAGGAAAACCTTCGCGAGTGCTGGCAACTTATCATGAGGCAGCTTCCCTTGTTCATAGAGCTTCATTTTAGCTTTCGCTGACTTCCGTTTCCGGTGGTGGCGCTTCCACGCTACGAACCGCTTGTCATTAGCCATTCTTTCCTCCAATTCCCTTGGTGTTTCTTTAATTGTAGCCGAGCTTGCGCTTCTTGCAACTACGCATCGCGATTTCCCCTCCGTTTCCTTGGACGTTCGAGTAGGATTGTGCGCGATGACAGCCACAATTATTCACGCGGCGCGAGCGCTCACTCCTCTTGAGGAAATTCGTGATGCTGCGGTTGTTATCGAAGACGGACGCATAACGTCCATTGCGCCGCGATCGGAGATTGTCGCGGCTGCAGGGTCCAAGGAGATCTCGGCGCGGGATGCGACGCTTGTACCGGGTTTTGTGGACGTGCACGTACATGGCGCCGGCGGTTATGACGTAATGTCCTCTACCGACGAGTCGCTAAGCACGATTGCTTCGACTGTCGCGCGCCATGGGACAACTTCTTTGGTCGCGACCACTGTCACGGCGCCACCCGACGAAACGCGCCGCTGCCTGGAAGACATTTCACGTTACATCCTGAACCCCACCAATCGCAGCGCCGATGCGACGGCCGAAATTCTCGGCATACATTTGGAAGGGCCTTTCATCAGCCCCGCGCGGCGCGGAGTGCATCCTGCGGGAGCCATTGCCAAACCATCTGTTGCCCTTCTCGACAGATACCTGGAAGCGGCGGCTGGAACAGCTAAGATCCTCACACTCGCGCCGGAGATTCCAGGTGCAATGGATCTTGTAGAACGCGGATATGCAAAGGGCCTGGTCGTGGCCCTCGGCCACACAGATGCGACCTATGAGCAGGCGCAGGCAGCGATTTCTCGGGGCGCAAGGCATGCCGTACATGTTTTCAATGCGATGCGTCCGTTTTCGCATCGTGAAACGGGAGTGCTTGGAGCCATTCTGGTGGATCCGTCCGTCACCGCTGAAATCATTGCTGACGGGGTACACGTCGATGATCCTGCGATCAAGCTCCTGCTGGCAGCAAAGGGTACTGACTTGGTTCTACTCGTCAGCGACGGCACAGCCGCGACTGGAATGCGCGATGGCTGCTACCGACTGGGTACTTTCGATGTGACTGTTTCGGATGGCATATGCCGAAACCGCGAAGGCAAACTTGCAGGCAGCACGCTGACGCTGGACCGGGCCGTACAGCACATGGTCCGGCTCGGAGTGCCGATCATCGAGGCGGTTCGTATGGCTACTTACAACCCGGCTCGGCGCATCGGGCTGGAGAAAAAGAAAGGAATGCTAGCCTCCGGTGCGGATGCCGACATTGTCCTCCTGACTCCCGAATTGAAAATTGCAAACGTTTTTGTGCGAGGGAACGCTCTTTTTTAGCGGACTTTGCTGGCCATTACCGTGGGCACATTGCACTGCCGTTGTGATGAGCGCGGTTGACGTGAAAAAAAATGGATGCGATAATTGCTGGCTTTGTGGTGGTTGTTATAGCTCCTTGTGGCGGTGACGAGCCGCCCTGCACTAAGAAATCCACGGAGGACATGCGGCAGTCGCGATAAGTGTGCGATGCAGATTCTGCAACAGCTCGGCTGGCTTTTCTTCAAGTCCATTCCGTCAATCATTCTGTTTCTTCTGTTTTTTTGGTTTTTGCGCGCCAATTTCTTTAAGCCGCTGGAGCGCACGTTAGCCGAACGCAACGCGCGCATCAATAAAGCCCGCGCGGAGGCGCACCAGGTCCAAGCCGCGGCGCGCGACAAGACACAATCCTATGAAGAGGCACTGCGCAAGGCGCGTGCCAGCGTTTTTGCGGAACAAGAGACGACACGTCAGGCCGCCCTGGATGAAAGAGCGAAACTCCTCCAAAGCGCACGGACCGCAGCGCAAGACGCAGTTCGAGTAGAAAAGGAACGAATTGGCCGGGAATTTGCGGCGGCTCGCGCTCAGCTGGAAAGCGAAGCAACGGTGCTCGCCGGACGCATCGCGGAGCGAATTTTGGGCAGTCCCGCACCGGCAGGAGGCTCGCGATGAGCAGACGGCTGTGTCGCGGCCTTCACGAGCTGTGCGCTCTGGCCATGCTTGTCGCATTCGCCGCGGCGCCCGTTTTGGCTGCAACGAACCCTCAGGAAGAAGCCAGCACGACCACAGGCTGGATCTATCGCTGGATCAATTTTTCCATTTTTGCCGCTTTGATTGTCTGGGGCTTCACCAACAAAGGCACGCGGGGATATTTTCGCAACCGCCAAAAGGGCATCAGCGATGCCATAGCGGAGAGTGCTCGGGCGCGCGAAGAAGCGGAGCGTCAGGAACGAGAGGCGGAGCAAAAAATGGCTTCGCTGGATCGCGAAGTGGCCGATCTGCGCAGCAGAGCCAAGCAGGAGAGCGCCGCCGAAGCGGAGCGCATTCGAGCACTCGCTCGCGAGGACGCGAAGCGCATCGAGCAGTCCGCGCAACTCGAGATTCGCGCCGCGGAGCGCGCTGCACAGATGCAGTTGAAAGCTATCGCTGCACGCATGGCCGTTGAGCGGGCGGAGGACATTCTTCGAAATCGCGTGACCGCTCAGACGGATTCGACCTTATTCCGTGGGTTCGTCAGCGCATTGGAAGGATCTGCCAATTGAGCGCTATTGCCCAGCGTTACGCCGTCGCCCTCGCAGACGTGGCGTTTGAACACAAAGACGCAGCTAAAATACGGCGGGATCTAGCTGACCTCACCGCTGTGTTTGCGGCTTCTGCTGATCTGCGCAGCTTGCTCGCGAATCCGTCGGTCAGCGCAGAATCGAAAAAATCTGTGGCCGCTGAGGTCTCCAACCGAATGGGCATGCACACGGAAGTGCGCAATCTTATGTTCCTCCTAATCGATCATGGGCGCACCGGCATTGTGGGAGAGATGCATGATGCGTTTGAAGCCGAGATGAATCGCCGCGCGGGAATTGTGGACGCGATTATTACTTCCGCGCACGAGCTTTCATCGCCGGAAAAATCGCAATTAGCGCAAGCGCTGGAGAGAGTCACGGGCAAAAAAGTGCAGGCGCAATATAAGCTGGATCTGCGTTTGATCGGAGGCGCGACCGTACGTATCGGATCAACGATTTACGACAGCTCCGTCCGCGAGCGGCTGAACCGCCTTCGCACGGAGATGGAATCGCAATAGGAGAGGGAATGGCAACGATCAAGGCTGACGAGATTACGAAGATCATTCGCGAGCAAATTGAAAACTATCAACAGGTGATGGCTGTCGAAGAAGTAGGCGCAGTCATTTCCGTCGGCGATGGCATTGCGCGCATTCATGGACTCGACAAAGTAATGGCCGGGGAGATGCTGGCGTTCCCGCACGACGTAGTGGGCATCGCTTTGAACCTTGAAGAGGATCAGGTCGGCGCGGTTCTTCTTGGCGACTACACGAAAATTGAAGAAGGCGATTCCGTGCGTCGCACGAAAAAGATCATGTCGGTTCCAGTGGGTGAGGCGCTGATCGGCCGAGTCGTGAACCCATTAGGCCAGCCGCTGGATGACAAAGGGCCTATCGCCACCGACCAGCGCAGTCCTATTGAACGCCTCGCGCCGGGCGTAATTGATCGTCAGCCAGTGCGCGAGCCGGTGCAAACTGGAATCAAAGCAATTGACGCCATGATCCCGGTTGGCCGTGGGCAGCGCGAGCTTATCATCGGCGACCGCCAAACCGGCAAAACGGCGATCATTCTCGACACGATTATCAACCAACGCAAGGGCGATCTGATCTGCATCTACTGCGCCATCGGCCAAAAGCGCTCGACCGTTGCGCAGGTCATCAAGACGCTCACGGATAGCGGAGCAATGGAGCACAGCATCGTCGTTACAGCATCGGCCTCCGAACCTGCCACGATGCAGTACATTGCGCCATTCGCGGCGTGTGCGATGGGCGAATTTTTCCGCGATAACGGCAAACATGCCGTCTGCTTCTATGACGATCTTTCCAA
>JASHYE010000008.1 GCA_030043155.1 Candidatus Acidiferrales bacterium
AGCCAAGCGTACACTCGCACTATTCTCGTGCCTCGCGAAGACAAATTGGGCCTGGCGATGATGCTGTCAGACATTTTTCGCGATCGAGATGTCATCGAACCTGATGATCCGGACCTCTGGTCGAGCTACGTATCTTCAGTAAAAGGTCGCCTAGAAGAGATTTTTTCCATGGGGCTTGCATTTGTTCTTCTCGACGAATCCGGAGATTTTCTGCTCTCAAACGCAACGGGCTTGCAGCCACGAAAGCCGTTTGTCGCTGATTGGCGGACTCGCCATTTTCTCCTTGTGCTAAGGCATTCGTGCTTCCAGTCGAATGGCACAGGGCCACTGCACCGCTTCGACAGCGAATGCAAGGTGGCTGGCGCAGAACTCTTTCGCTTGCTCAAAAGCGAATCGTCCGGCGTGGGCGTTTATGCGAACGCGCTATGTGCCGTTCACAATGCAGGATCCGAAGATGCTCTGCTATGGTGTGAGTCCTGCTTCCCGAAGCCAGCATCCGGTCCTAGGGTTGGTTTCTCTTACTTGGAAACCGTTGTTTCGGGATTGCACGATGGTGAGCTGACAGATGCCCTCGGAGCGGATAAGGAATCTGAATTCGTCCAGACTCTCTTCGGTCACGCGTCAGAATAGCTCTCGCAGTCACCCAATGTCTTCGTGGTTCAAATTGCAGGCTAGTGGCGTCATCGACTGCTGATCGCCCGGGCGCGATTGAAGGCAGGCAATCTGCAACCGCTGATCCCAATCCGGATTGGAAACCACGACCCGGATGGTCATCGTGCCGTCGTCCTCTTCATCGCAACGCACAATCAGGGAATCCCACAATTCTTCTTCGCGTCCTCGCCGTATCCATTGGCTCACGATGACCGACAGACCGCCCGAAGTATAGGGCGCGCCCGGGCGGCGCGGCTCGCATCGCGTCACAAACGCCGATTCAACCATATCTCGCCAGTCTCTGGGTAACGGAGAATTTCTTTTTCCAAGCCAGCGCGCCACTCGCGACGGGCGTTCGGTTTTTTCGAAACTGCCAGGGGATTTTCTGGGCGGCAAATTATCATGAGCATGAGACACGGAACGGGAACCAGCCTTTCTGCGTAAGAAGGCACGTGTGTATGGATACAACGCATACAATGCGGACAGAATTATTTCTTGTCAAGCGAAATCGCCTCACGCACCATGCTTCCCGATGCAAAGATCCAAAACGCAGAAGGAACTCAACGTTCCCATCAGCTTTCGAATCCCCCTGCCGCAATTGCACGAAATCGAGGATGCGGTCGAAAGGGAGGCGCGCCGCCACCGGACTGATCTCCTTGAATTTGTCTGGACCTGGGCCTGGAGCGAATATAAGAAGGCTGGTTCTTTGCAGGCCCTTCTCGCTGGCACACGCACGAGAAAGTACTCCCGGAGGGTCTCCGAAGAGCTTCAGGATGAGCTATACACCGCTCTCGCCACAATTTTCGAACGAGCGCCCAGCACCGTGATCGAGGACATCGCGCGCGTCTTAACAACCCGCGCGGGAAAATACGGTTCGGAAAAATAAGTGGCATCGCGCTGCGCGGGCTGCGTCTCTTGCGTTTCCGCCTCGGCGCGCGAGACAGGGCTGTTTCATTTCGGAACAGCGAGCGTGCTTCGTAGGTTTGCGCTTCCTGCTTCATCCCTTGCGATGCTTGAAAAACTCAACCTGGCGGAGTCTCTTTTCTGCCTGGGCTTTCGATTTGTACGGCCCGCCCAGATTCTTTCCGCTTTCCGAAAGCACTTTGTATCCGCCCTTCACTTTTTTGATCATCGTGTCCTCCCTTTCCTCAATTGATAAGCTTTGCGCCGAACCGGAAGCGGGGCAATCGGTGGAAACCCGTAACGCGGAAGGGCCGGCGGCAAGTTCGTTGACTTGATTGGAGCACGGGCCTAGCATGGGTGGAATCCCCTAAGCCGCGGTGCCGCGGCAGAAAACGGGTTAAGTTCACAATGGCGGATTTTGAGGATCGCGAGAATCCGGAACGGCCGCGGCGGGAATGGCGGGACGACAATCCGTCCTCGCGGCCGCTGAAGCTGGCGCTTCTGGCCGCGGCGATCATCTGCGTAATCGCGATTGTTGTGTATCTGAAGGCGCGGCATCATCCACCGGCGCTTCACGACATATTGCAGCGTCCGCCGGCAACCCGGTCCGAGCCCGGAAGCATGCGCGCGGCAATCCATCAAGTGCAATTCTTTCCATCGGCATAATTCAATCGCAGGAGGACGCGTGATGAGCTCCTCAACGAACGGCCCTGCCAAAAACCAGTTCAAGAATATCTTTGTGACCGGCGCGACGGACGGATTGGGTCGCGCGATAGCGATCATGCTCGCGGAAGAAGGATTTCGCGTGTTCGCCGCGGGCCGGGATGCGCAGAAGCGCGCGGCTCTGGAGCAGTTCGCGGAAGAACACGAGCTGCCGCTCGAGACGCTGCCTCTCGACGTGACGCGCGACGACTCAGTGAAAGATGCAGTAGCCGAAGCGGAGCGGCGTGCGGGGTCTATCGACGTCCTTGTGAATAATGCTGGCATCGCCATTGCCGCCGTTATGGAGGAAATTTCCGTCGCGGATCTGCGGAAGCAGTTTGAGACCAACATTTTCGGCGTGATCCGTGTGACGCAGCGCGTTCTGCCCGGCATGCGCGAGCGGCGGTGCGGCCGCATTGTGAACATGAGTTCGATTGCCGGACACGTTTCGAATCCCCTAATGGGCCCATACAGCGCCAGCAAGCATGCGCTCGAAGCAATTTCCGATGCGATGAGATTGGAGGTCGCGTCGTTTGGCATTCGCGTGGTGCTGATCGAGCCGGGAATCATTCCCACGAATATCAACCGCGCGGGGGCAGAGCTTTCGTCGCAATATTTGAGCAACGTCGGCAGCAGTCCGTATGCGCCAGTATATTTCGGATTCTTGCGCACATGGCAGAAGAGAGTCGCGGCGGCGAAAACGACGCCGGAGGAATGCGCGCGCGTCGTTTTGGAGGCAATTCGTGCCGAATCGCCGCGGGCGCGCTATCGAGTGACGCGCGAGGCGAAAATTACGATGGCAATGCGATGGCTGCTCAGCGACAGGCAACTCGACCGCCTGAGCCTGCGCATGCTCGGGCTGGATCGCGAAGCAACCACCCCGCCGGAGCAGGCGCAAATTCAGGAGCAGTTGCAAGAAATGATTCGCACGCGCTAGCCATTTGCGTTTTTGGAAATCGATTGCTTCGTCGGGCCGGTTTCGCGCCCTTTGCGCAAGTCGAATCTTTGACTTTCCAGTCTCCAGCCTCTAGCTTCCAGCTTCCAGAATGCCAGTTGACCTTACGAGCTTGGAAAAGTAGGATGCGGTTCTAAGGCAGTCGATCGGGGCACTGCCCGTGTGTATCGACGAGAGTTAGAAGGGGGGCGAAATGTTCTGTTCTAAATGCGGCTCGCAGGTTGCAGATAATGCGGCGTTCTGCCCATCGTGCGGTCAGCGAACGGGTGAAGATGCGGCGCCGCGCGGAATTCCACTGGCTCCCGGCGGATTCACTCCCCAGACAGCCCCTCCATCTCCGTCGTTCTCGATTCCACCAGCAGCGACCGGCCTCTATCCTCCCGCCGCTGCAGCACGCCCGCTTGCTTATGCCGGCTTCTGGCTCAGGTTTGTGGCCTGGATCATCGACACGATTATTCTGTGGATTGTGACGTCATTCATCACACTTCCAATCGTGGCTGCAACCGGTTTGAGGGAAATGATATTGAACCATCCGCCGCAAACGCCCGAGGAACTCATCGCGCTTATGGGCACGATTTGGAAAATTGCCATCCTCGGAATCGTCATCAGGTGGCTCTACTATGCGCTGCTCGAAAGTTCAGCCTGGCAGGCCACCATTGGAAAATTGACCTTGGGGCTGAAAGTGACGGACATGGCGGGACAGCGAGTCTCCTTCGCGCGAGCCACTGGCAGGTTTTTCGGGAAAATCATCTCGGGCATCATTCTGTGGATCGGCTACATTATGGCGGGATTCACGGC
>JASHYE010000530.1 GCA_030043155.1 Candidatus Acidiferrales bacterium
CAAGAGCTCAAAGACACGCTTGCTGTTCGCCGCCAGATTGACGCCAATCCCGCGAACGTCAAGGACCAGGTGGTTTCGATCAATCGCGTAACGAAAGTCGTGAAGGGCGGCAAGAACTTGAGTTTTTCCGCGCTGGTCGTGGTTGGAGATCAGCAGGGGCATGCCGGGTTTGGCATGGGGAAAGCGCGCGAAGTTCCTATGGCGATTCGCAAAGCCATCGAGCAGGCCAAGAAAAACATGGTGCGGCTGAATTTGAAGGGATCGACGATTCCACATTGGGTCCTTGGGCGGTACGGCTCTGGGGAAGTGCTGCTGAAGCCCGCGCCCGAAGGGACCGGCATCATTGCTGGCGGGCCGGTGCGCGCGGTGATGGAAGTGGCGGGAATTCAGAATGTGCTGACCAAGTCCATCGGCACATCGAACCCGCACAACGTAATCAAGGCGACTTTCGATGCGCTGCTGCATTTGAAAGATGCGGCAAAAGTGAACGAAGAACGGGGAAAAACCACGGAAGCGGCGACGGCATAGGCGAGCAATGGCTACCAAAAAGAAATCATCGGGAACATTGAAGATACGCTGGGTGCGCAGCTTCATCGGTTGCCCGCGGAACATGCGGCTAACAATTCGCGGAATGGGTTTTCGGCGCATGAATCAAGTGATTGAGCGGCCGGACAGTCCGTCGATTCGCGGAATGATCGCGCGCGTGCACCATTTGGTTCAGATCGAGGAATAACGGGGCGAATGATGAGCGTGAATCTTTCAAATTTGAAGCCGCCGCGGGGCTCGCGTCACCGCAAAGTCCGCGTCGGACGAGGCATGGGCTCGAAACTGGGCAAGACCGCGGGCGCGGGAAACAAGGGGCAGCAGTCGCGCCGCGGCTATTCGCGGCGGGCCGGATTCGAGGGCGGGCAGATGCCGCTGCATCGCCGGATTCCGAAGCGAGGATTCCACAGCCCGTTTCCGAAGCGCTATGCCATCGTGAACGTGGAGATGCTGAATGCGTTTCAGGCGGGCGAGGTTGTTACGCCAGAGGCGCTCGAAGGCCGGGGAATCACGCGCGTGCGGCGTGATGGCGTGAAAATTTTAGGAGATGGAAATTTGAAGGTGGCGCTTACGGTTCACGCGCACAAGTTCAGCAAGTCGGCTCAGGAAAAGATTACTGCCGCCGGGGGTAAGGTCGAAGTTCTGCAATGAAGAAGCTGGTCGAAGCGTTTCGAAACATCATCACGACGCCGGATCTGCGGACGCGGTGTCTGTTTACGCTCATGATCCTGGCGGTCTACCGCCTGGGCGCGTTCATCACCACGCCCGGAATCAATACGGAGCTGCTGCAGTCGCTGTTTTTGCAGAACCAGAATTCCGTGCTGGGAATCGTGGACCTCTTCAGCGGCGGAAACTTCCGGCGGCTGTCGATTTTCGCGCTGGGCATCATGCCGTACATCACCGCGGCGATTATTTTGGAACTGATGGTGGTCGTGTGGCCGTACCTCGAGCGTTTGCAAAAGGAAGGCGACCTCGGGCGGAAAAAGATTACGCAGTACACCCGCTATCTGACGATCATTCTGAGCATTTTCCAGTCGCTGGCGATTGCCGTCACCCTGCAACACACGAACTATTCGGGCCAGATGCTCGTGTATCACCCGGGAATCCGGTTCGTCCTGATGACTGTGCTGACGCTGACAACGGGTTCGGCGTTCATCATGTGGCTGGGGGAGCAAATCAGCGACCGCGGCATCGGCAACGGAATGTCGCTCATTATTTTTGCCGGCATTGTGGTGGGCCTGCCGAATGCGGTTGGCAATTTGTGGCAGATGACCACCAGCGGGCAGTGGGGCGCGTACACTCCGATTGCCATTTGCAGCCTGATGGTGTTGATGGTCGTTGTAGTGGCATTTATCGTGTTTGTCGAGCGCGGCCAGCGGCGCATCCCAGTGCAATATGCCAAGCGTGTGATGGGGCGCAAAGTGATGGGCGGGCAGATGACCTATCTGCCGCTGCGCGTCAATTCTGGCGGTGTTATTCCGCCGATTTTCGCCAGTTCCTTGCTGACCTTCCCGCAGACGCTGGGACTGGTAATGCAAAAGAAGTCGTCGTTTTTCGAGGCGTTTGCGAACACGCTGAAATGGGGCGAGCCGCTGTACACGCTGATATACGTCCTGTTGATTATTTTCTTCGCGTTCTTTTATGTGGGCATCATTTTTAATCCCACGGAGCTTGCGGACAACATGCGGAAGTATGGCGGCTTCATTCCGGGCATTCGGCCGGGCCGGAATACTTCGGAGCACATCAACCGCGTGCTGACGAGGCTGACGTTCGTGGGCGGACTGTATCTCGCGCTCGTTTGCGTTCTGCCGGAATGGATGATTTCCGGCATTCACCTGCAGCACTTGCCGCTCGTCGGCGCATGGATTGACGAGCATTTCTGGCGCTTCGTTCTGGAAGGCCTGAACGTGAATTTCTACTTCGGCGGAACGTCGCTGCTGATCGTGGTGGGCGTGGCGATGGATACCGTGCAGCAGATTGAAGCGCAACTGGTCATGCGCAATTACGAGGGGTTTACGCGCCGGGGGCGCTTGCGGGGCCGAGGCGCCTGATCGTGGCGCAAGCGGATGCAAAGAAGCTGCTGGCGCGCCCGGTGATTTTTCTGGGGCCTCCGGGAGCGGGGAAGGGCACGCAGGCCAAGCTGGTGGCCACGCATTATGGCGTGCCGCATCTCTCGACCGGAGACATGCTGCGCGAGAACGTGCAGCTTGGCACTCCGCTTGGCGCTCTGGCAAAGCCGATCATGGAGCGCGGCGAGCTGGTGCCGGACG
>JASHYE010000531.1 GCA_030043155.1 Candidatus Acidiferrales bacterium
TCGTGCGCGAGCAGAGACTCCAGGTCGTATGCCCCCGGCGTAGACGCCAGCGCTCCGGGTGTCGCGAATGTCGCCTCCCCGTCATTGCGGAAATAAATATCCGCGTCCACGATTTGCCCCGCGAACACAGACGGCGGAGCGGTGCCGATCGTTTGCGCTGGCGCTTCCGCAATCACGACGCGCGTGAATGACAGAACGCCAGTTGTGAACGCCGAAGATGACTGATTGAAGCAGATCGTGTCGATGCCATCGGGATTCGATGGCGTTCCATCAGGAGTGCACGCATTTTGCACGGAAGTTTCGCCGAGCGGCCCCAGCGCATTAGGAAACGTGCTCGCATTCACCAGTGTTCCTGAAACCCCGCTCCAGATGCTGTATGCTTGCTGAATCGTATTTTCAATCTCCGTCAGCTGCGCCGGAGTGCCCGCTGCCGCTACCGTTGCGATCACTGGCGGTTCGAGAATGGGAAGCGACGTGCTCCATTGGCGTACCAGTGGCGGCGCGCTGACCGAAATGTTCTGCTGCTCTACGACAGGGCATCCACCTGCAGCTGGAACCATGTAATCACGAGTGTAAGCGAGCGCCTGGCCGCCCACAGCACCGTACGCGAAAAAGCCGCAAACCAAAATAGCTGTGAGCACATTCAAACGCCCCGTGCGGCGCCTTATCATTGTACGTATCCTCGTTCCGCTTCTTCGACGCGCAGCTTTAATACTCTCAGCGGCCAATTTTTGATTTCGCTGTGCTGGAAAACGTACCCTGTCGCGTCAAATTCGGGCAGGATCGCCGTATCTTGCGTCACACGCGGCTCGCCCGCACGCGCGTCGAAGCGCACGCGAAATGTTCCTTCGCCCCAGGCAGTGATGGACAGGTCTCCCGTGTGCGTCGGTTCCAGAAACAGAACCACCTCTTCGCCCGGCCGGAAACGCGGCGCGCCCGGAACATAGCTCATGATTCGATTGATCTGTCCGCCAATCATCCAAACTTTTATTTCAGGCGAAGAGCTGCCCTTCCAATTTTCCAGCACACGAAACGTCGTCACTGTCCAAATCTCCCCGTTCCGCCACACACACGAACTTCCGAGCGCTCTCGCGTGCACGACAGTGTGGGCCGAATTCACCAGTTGTGCGAGTGACAGCTGCGCCAGCGTGGTTGACCGTGCCAGCGACGGCAGCAGCAGCCCAAAAGCGGTCAAGCAAACGAGCGGAATGATGTGCCCTGAAACGAGTTTCATCATTGCACCTCCAGTACTCCTGTAGCCGTGGCAATATCGCCATTCGGAGTGGTAACAAAAAGCGTGCGCACACCTGCCGCAGTCTCGCTTGAAATAGTGAGCGTCAGTTCAATCAGATTCGGAAACAGGCTCTCCATCGAAGCAGTTGTGATCCCGATATCGCCGCCCGTGCTCGGAGAACTGAACGAATACGTGAAAGTCGGATCGAGCAAGTTTCCTTGCACGCAGATATTCACAGTTGTGCTTCCCGATGTAGGCCTCGTGACAGGAATTGAGGAATCCTGAATCGTGCACGTCGAGCCGTCCGGCGATACGATTCCGACAAACTCAACGTTTATCGGTGATGTTGTAGCGCCCGCCGTCGTCGGTTCCACCACAACAATGTCGTTCCCTGTCGCCACAGGCGCCGTGCTCGTCAGCGAAATCGCGCTTGGCGGTTGCGGAGCAGGTAAAATCAGTAGCGAGACAGGATTCGACAGCGTTGTCGGACTGCCCGGGTCCTGAATTTGAACCGACATAGTGCCCGCAACAGCCACATCTGAAGGTTCGAGTGTCACGGTGCAGACATTTGGCGTCGCGCAATTCGTCGTTCGCGGCGAATTATTGATAAGCATTTGTGAACTGCCGCTTGTGGTTGTCGGAGTGAAGTTGAGGCCCTCCACCGCCAGCTCGAAACTCTCTTGTGCGCCGGCAATCACACTCGAAGGAAGAACGGTTTCAATCGTCGCCCCTGACGTCACCGCAACCGTCGCCGTGGCGGTGAGGGCGGAATTCGCAGCGCTTGTAGCCGTTATGAGTATCGCGTTCGGCGAAGGTGCCAGCGCAGGAGCAGTGTAGTTGCCTGAATCATCGATCGAGCCGCACGACGCGCCCGAACATCCCTGGCCGGCCACCGCGCTCGAAATGCTCCAACTTACGCCTGCATTTGCTTCACCAGAAACAGTCGCGATGAATTGGAACTGCTCGTCTGGCCCGATAAACGCGTAGAACGGCGCAAGATTGATGCCTGGTGGTGCCGGAGCTGTGATCGTGATTTGCGCGCTTCCGGTGGCGCTCGCGTCAGCTTGGCTAATCGCCATGAGCGTTACGCTGCTGGGCTCCGGCTGTGCTTCCGACGCCACATACTCCACCGCATCTTCGGAGCCGGAAGGCGTGGCGCACGGATTCGAAGTGGGCGCGCATACTTGCCCCACAGTTCCGTTCCCATCCGGAACGCCGTTCACTGTCCACGTGACTGCTGAATTCGAGCTCTCAGCCACCGTCGCCGTGAAATTTGCGCTCTGGCCTGTGATTACGCTCGCCGACGGGGGAGACACACTTACGCTGATTGATGGACTGGCCACAATTGAAACTGTGGCCGTTGCGCTCTGTGTTCCCGCCGTCGCATCAATCGTCACTAAACTTGGCGACGGCACAGCCGCCGGTGCAATGTAGCTCGCAGTGCTCGCGCCAGTTGACGTTATCGTGCCGACGCTGGAATTGCCTCCCGCTACTCCGTTCACCTGCCATGCAACGGCCGTGCCGGGTGCGACGCAGAGCGAAGCGGTGAACGTCTGAGATGCACCGACAGCCACACTTGTCGATGCAGGCGAAATCGAATTCACCGCGGCGCATGCGATCGTCACCGTCGCAGCCGCCGTTTTCGACGCATCAGCCACGCT